>CAYMBZ010000011.1:0-37038 GCA_964388835.1 uncultured Lachnospiraceae bacterium | reverse complement strand
TCGTTATGGAGAAATCTTCTGAAATGTGTAACACATCATTGACAAACCTACAAAATTAATGGGGAGATTGTAAAAAAGATATGCGGCTGTAAGCGTAAAGCCACATATCTTTTTTATTATACGGTTGTGTGATTACTTGCTTTTTGAAATCCAAATTGGGCTTGTCCAGCCGAAACGACCGTCTTCAAGCTCAACTCGCAGATAGTAGTAATCTGTGTCATTTTCCGATTTATAATCGAACAGCATAACCTCGGATTGCTTTGTTTCGATATAATTGCGGCAGTTCTTTACCAAGGTAATCAGCTTTACCGGAGAGTCTGCGGTTACGTTTATATAAATTCCCCTGTCGGAATCGTCGGTAAATTCCTCTCCCAGATAGTGACCGTTTATGCGGAAATCAATCCACATTCTGCCGCCCATAAATCCGTAACAGCGGCGCGCTTTTATTGCAGCAAAGATTGATTCAAGAGTGTTCTCCTCAGCTAAAACGCCTGTCCTTCCAGCGAAAATGTCAATTCCCTTATAATTTTTCGCATAATCCTTATCGCCTCTTGCGTGATTATCAGAGCCGCCGATACAACCCATTTTTGCACCTCGTTTTAATGCATCTTGCCAAAATCCGCCCTCACATCTTGATATTTCGATATTACACGGGTTGCCGAAATATTCCGCGCTGTCTCCGCGTGAGTATATTTCAATTAACGGCGTAAACAGCTCCGGGGGCATTGTAAGAAAATCCGCACCCGCGGTCAGGTTATATGTATCATGGGGAACAACCAGGACATCATCACGGTTCAATGTTTCAAAAAGAAGGTCGCGCGTTATTTCACCGTCCACCTCGCCGCGAATTAATTCCCCGTCGTAGCTGTCGTAGTATATAACCATATTGTTGTACCATGGGTACGAATCACGTTCATAGCCCAAAATCGTTGTAAATTTACCCGGGTCATTGTATTCTTTTGCTTTAGCCTTTGCCGTTTCCCACTTTTCGCCGAAAAGCTCGGGCGAGCCGACGCCGCCGTGGTCGTGGTCTGTCAGGGCGCAGAAATCAAGCCTTTCATTATCACGTATGTCCTTGTAATATGTGTCTACGTCCGGGAAACCGTCGGATAACTTACTGTGTCCGTGAATATCTCCTATGTAGATGTTATATTTGCTTTTTTCGGGGTAAAATTCTTTTTCATGATCCATGGCTTCCTTGTATTTTTTTGCTCTGTCCGGAGCCGGACCGCTGTACACAGCCGAGGTCACGGCATGGGAGCGGTTAGGTGTGTCGATTCTTCTTGCGAGCTTTCTTTCCTTGTTTATCATATAGTTTATCCTCCTCAATTACCGATATGAAATCTTCAATATAATTCTAACATGCAAAGGTGAGCTTTTCAATATATGCATTTGTGTTCTTTCGGCAAAACAGCAATTGTTTTTTTACAAATTACCATACTTAATGACAATGAAAATTTATGATATAATTATAATAGAATAAGTCTGAAAAGGAGGCTGTAACGTGAGGCACGTAAAGGAATTTGTTTCGGTAATTTTGGCAATATCATTGGTCTTTGCGGTGAACGGTTGCGTGGATAAATCAGTGGCGGAAGAAAAAACAAAAATACGCTTTGCGTTTTGGGAGCCGGGTCTCGGAAACGGACTTGAAGAGGCTATCGGCAAGGTTAAGGAAAGCTATGAAAAAATTCACCCGGAAATAAAGGTTGAGCTTATAACACAGCCGGTGAGCGGTTATCAGGAATGGCTGAAAACCCAGCTTGCGGTAAATGCCGCACCCGAAATAATGCTTAATCAGACAAATTCAATTAATGACTTGTATGTTGCGGGATATATCATGGATTTGGACAGCGAATATATGAAGCCGACACCCTACAGCAACGGACAAATTTGGATTGATACATTTAAGGATGAAAGTATTACGCGCGCAAAGGGGTCATCCACCGGCTCCATGCACGCGGTACCGATATTCGATGCGGGACTTGCTGTTTATTACAATAAAGATATTTATAAAAAACTCGACTTGTCCGTTCCCAAAACATGGAATGAATATATGGAAAACTGCCGGATAATTAAGGAGGCGGGAAAGGTGCCTATTGCACTGCCGATACAGGGCGATACAGGAATAAGCTGGATTGTGCGGCAGGTTACGGTGGGACTGTGCGGTCAGCGGATTTTGTCGGATAAAAACATGAATTTCAACGGCGATTGCATTACCTCGGACAATGAGATTGTAAAAGCGATTGACAGCGGATATTTCAATTTAAAAACCAACAAGGAATATCGCAAGCTCTATAGCGATTGTGTTGAAATGGTAAGGGAATATTTTTCCTATTGTACCGATGCATCGGAATATGATGATGTGGCATCAAAAATGCTGTTTATAGCGGGGGAAGCGGCGCATATTTATTCCGGTTCGTGGGACTTAAAGGAAATTGTGCTCAGTGACGGCAATAATATAGATGTGGGAACATTCCCGTTCCCGCGGATGACTTCCGAAAACGGTGAGTGGTCAGGCCCCGGAGTGTGTTATAATGTAACTCAACCGGTAGCAATTTCCAAAATCGAATCGCCGGAAAAAAGAGCGGCGGCAATCGATTTTCTGCAATATTTGACTTCAAAAGATGTATATGAAGAATTCATAAAGGATGCATTTGAAATACCTGTTTTGAAAGGGATAGAAACAGAACCCATATTTGACAGCTTTGTTGCAAAAGAGGGATATCCCGAAAACGGACTTTTTCATTTCCACAGCAGCCGTTACGCGGTGAACGCAATGCAGGTATTTTCGAATCTGGTGTATGAGCCCGATTTGGTGCTTACGGATGAAATGTTCGTGAAAATTCAAGAATCCATGGAGGCAAGAGCGGAGGAATTGAAAAATTCCTACGGCTGGAGTGGGGAGAATGATTACAAAATCGGTGAGCTAGCAATGGTTGGAGGAAAATTCGAGCCGGAAAAATAATAAAGGCGGATAAGGTATGAAGAGAAAATTAACACCATTTTGGATGCACTTTTTTGTAACCTGCTTTTCGGGAGTAATTGCGGTTACGTTAATGATATCTGCGATATTTTTGTGTATTTATTTGAACAATAACAAAAAATATAATGATGACAGCGTAAAAAATACTTTGCATTATTCTCAAATGGTTATGGAAAACTATTTTGAGAGATACAGCAATGTCGTGGGAAGCATGAGCTTTGCGGAAAGAATATACGAGCTTCAAAGTTCGGAGAAAACGCCTTCTTACGGAAGAAATCAGGAATACGGCAGAATTTTAAGCACGGTTTATCCGGCGATGAAAGATATATCCGCCGTATGCCTTTATACAAAAGATGGATACATCACGAGATTAGGTGCGGCGGTTTCTGAGGTGAAGGATGATAAGGCGCTGTATGCAAGGTGTGCGGAATATAACGAAAACCGAAACGCAAACGAGATGTGGGTATACGAGAACGGTTATATAGTTATGTGCCGCGATATTGTCTATCTTGATTCACAGTTTATATCAACGGATTTGGGATATGTGTTGGTGTATATTGATGCGGAAAAGGTGAACAACACCTGTTTTGTGGAATTTAATAATGAAGCGAGCGGGATTTTTTACACCGACCCGACGGGCACGATTGCCATATCCTCGGACAAAAGCATGATAGGAAAGCCGGCGGAGGCGGCAAAAAATGCGAAGAATTACGTTGAGTGTACAAAGCCCGCTCAATGGAGATGTTGCAGTTATTCAAACGCGATAACACTTTTCAGCGGTATGCCGAAAATTATCATAGTAATTTTTATCATTGATTTGCTTTGCATTGTGGTCATATATGAGCTTTTGAACATGCTGATAAGGAAAATGAGCAATCCTATGGAACAGCTTATGGATATTGCAAGGAGCATAAGAAAGGAAAAAAACGGAAGCAACAACGAAATAGAATACATTTCAAATACGATAGAGGAGCTTAAGGAAAGCCTGAAAAACGAGATAGAAAAGAACTATCAAATGAACGAAACGGTTAAAACCGCGGCAATGAAAGCATACGAAAGCCAGGTGAACCCGCACTTTTTGAACAACACACTGCAAATGATAGAGATGATGAGCATTGTCGGGGACAATAAAAAAATTCCGATAGTGACGCGCTCTTTGGGGAATATGTTCCGTTTCAGCCTAGACATAAAGAACGAAGTGAAAATATCCGATGAAATAAAGAACAGTGAGGACTATTTTAAAATATTAAAGCTTCGCTTCGGAGATAATTTCGAGTACAAGGTTGAGGTGAGCGAGGGACTTGAGGATTGTATCTGCCCGAAATTTTTGATACAGCCCTTTGTGGAAAATGCGGTAACTCATGCTTTTGAAAATCAAAGCGGAAAATGGATGGTATATGTAACCGTATTTGAGGTTTGGGATAACATTGTTGTTATTATAAGAGACAACGGAAACGGAATCCCAAAGGAGCGACTTTTGGCAATAAAGAAAAGTCTTATGGACAAAAACTACAAGGCGCAAAAGCACATCGGCATAAAAAATGTGCATGAGCGCATACGCCTTTTGTACGGCGATGATTACGGTGTTGAAATAGTAAGCAACAGCAACGGTACACAGGCGATGATTAATATTCCCGTAAGGAGAGGTGATGAGGATGCTTAAGCTGATGATTGTGGATGATGAATACTATACCTTAGAGGGTATAAAAATGGGAATCGATTGGGAAAAATACAATATCGAAATTGCGGGAGTTGCCTCGGACGGGAAAGAGGCACTGGAGATTGCCGAAAATACGCATATTGACATTATAATAACCGATATAAAAATGCGCGGCATGAACGGACTTGATATGTCGGAAAATCTGAGAAAAAAAGGATTTTCGGGACAGATAATCATAATGAGCGGATATCAGTATTTCGAATACGCAAAAAGGGCAATAGAAAGCAATGTCAGAAAATATCTGGTAAAGCCAATCGATTTTGAGGAGCTGGAGGAGGTAATACGTCAAATTTACGAGGAATACTCAAAGCCGCGTGAAAAGTATAACGTAAAACAAGGCTCATCAAGGCAAATTGTGGTTGAAATAATGGAATATATCGACGCGCATTACAATGAAGAAATACAGCTGTCATCGATTGCCGCAAAGCATTACCGTGATGTGACATATGTCAGCAAGCTGTTTAAGGAATATGCCGGGATAAATTATACCGAATATTTGATAAACAAGCGCATTGAAAAGGCAAAGGAGCTTCTGCACGACACCGACCTGTCGGTTGAGGATATTGCAAACAAGGTCGGGTATGAAAATATAATCTATTTCCGCAAAGTATTCAAGGTGAAAACCAATATGTCGCCGGGGCAGTACAGAAAGGAAAGCAGAAATGAAGAAAATTAAAATATTTTATAAAGCTTTGCACTTCCGCTGACGGGAAAAGAGGTTAAGGGTTGTTTGTTATTCTTGTATGCGTGGCATATAAGGTACAATATAAAATTTATAAAGAGAGGTATGAACTATGTTAAAAAAGAAGTTGTCGGGCATACTGGCAGTGGTTATTGCGGCAAGCGCATTTTCCGCTACGGGTTATGCACAAACGGAAGAAACAAAATTATTTTCGGATAATTTTGAAAGCGGTTTGAACTCACAGGTGTGGAATGTGACTTCGCAGACAGGTCTCGGAGAAGTTAAGAGCGACAAAATAAATTGGATAGAAACATCGGCGGAAAGCGATGCGGAATTTTCCTATGAATATTCCGCTCAAAAAGAGGACATTTCCTTGAATGTGCTGATAAGCACCGAAAGATGGAAAGTCGATGGAGCGGCATTTGAAGCGTACATCAGATACGTAAATGCGGAAAATTGGTTTAAGCTTACATATACACCCTCTAACGGAAAATTTGCACTGGTAAAATGCGTGGCGGGAACAGAAACTGAAATAGCTTCAGCAACAAAGGTGCTTGATACGGGCAAAAACTACAAGCTTACCTTTGCCGCAAAGCATGGTATTGTTCGTTTTGAGCTGGACGGAATTACATTGATTCAGGATTACACAGGAATTGAGAATTTTGATAAGAACGCCGATAAAAACAGCGTAAAATTCAAAACACTTTCTCAGAAGCTCAAGGTTATGTCACTCAGCTTGAATGAGGAGGACACGCTTTTACATCAGAATCTTGAAAATTCCGATATTGTCATGACGGACAGCAGTAACACTGCCACATCATCGGCATCACAGATAGTTTTGCCGACAAACAAAACAGTTGGTTCGGAGGCTCTTAAGCTTACCGGTAAGCAGACACTGCGTATCAAAAAGAACGATTGGGAATATGAGCATTTGGGCAATGACTTTGAAGCAACCGAGCTTATCGTTGTGGTAAAGAGCAATGAGTTTGACGGAACTGAAAATCTGCACTTGAGAACTACGGTTAATGCCGACGGAAAGCAGATGAACCTTGTTCAACTTAAGCGCGACGGATTTTCTATCGGTGATAACTACGGAGTCAGCGGAAAGAAAGAGGCAATTGGGGAAAATGGCAAGTACAAACAATACGGCTGGAGAGCTTTTGACAGTAAATTGGGAACAGCTGATTACAGAACATATAAGGTACGTACCGAACCTAATGCGGATAAGTCGAAAGTAACGGTAACCTTTACGGCAGAGGGTGAACAGTGGGGCATTTGGGAAGATACACAGCCTATCGCGCCGGAAGATGGAAGACTTTGTGCAGGCGGATTTGAAATATCAACGACAGTAGATACTACAATCATGTATATTAAGTCCTACGAACTGCGCGATATTACCGGCAATGACAGTCTTATCTATGAAGAAAGCTTTGCAAATGCCGACAAATGGACCAATGCGGAAATCGCATCGGACGGCGGTGCGGACAACAAATACTATGTAACCACCGCAAGCGATAACGGCACACTTGTTATCAGCGACAAGAGCTGGAAGAACGTTATTGCGGAGGCAAACGTTAAGTTTGACGTAATTCCTCAGGCTACAATAGACAATTATGCCGGAGTTATGGCAAGATACACAGATGCATCAAACTATATAATGGGTGCATATTCACCTTATGCGGAAGTTGACGGAAAAGGAACCGTATTTATCAAATCGGTTATCGGCGGAACAAAGACAACCGTTGTTTCAAAGGAAATTGCGGAATTCGCTCAGGGAAGTGAGCACAAAATCGGTATCAATGTTAAGGACGGCGCGGCTGTTATGTTTGTTGACGGCAATGCTGTTTTAAATGCACCGTTTAAAACAACCGGCGAAAGAACATACGGCTCTGTTGCGATTAAGAGCAACAACCTTGCAACCAAGTTTGACAATGTAAGTGTAAGCGGTTCGCCTTATTACTTTGTTGAAGAATTTAATGCTGAAGCGGATTGGTCTGCATACAAGGCAGGTACAAAAACATCATCGATAAATGATAAGGTAACATTTAATCAAGACGGAACAATCACACTGGCTGACGGCGCAGAGATTTATCTCTATGCTGACGAAAATAACTCGGGAGATTGGGATGATGTTGAGATGACGGTTAAGATGAAGACCAATAACCGAGAGGATATGAGCTGCTTGTACTTCAGAGGCGGAGTTGATGAATCAAGTGCTAACTACTATGTTCAGAATGCTGAGAAATCCACTCTGGGACTTAATGCAAAATGGGGAACACTGCTTGCTTCAACAAGCGGACTTGTAAAAGTTCCTAACAGCGAATATTATGAGGTGAAGCTGAGACTTACAGACGAAAAGACCGCAGACAATAAGGATGCTGTAAGAATACGCTACACGGTAGACGGAACCGAGCAAATCAATTACTTGGATGACGGCTCTGTTGCGAAGGCAGTAGAGGTAGAAGACCATGCGGTAAAGAATCTTTTGAACCAGCATCCGCTGACAGCCGCAACACATGGAAGAGGATTCAGAATTTCTCTTGCAGGAGCAGGTACAATAACTTACACAATTGATTCAATCACGGTTACCGACCCTGAGGCTGGTACTGTTCTTGCAAACGTATCCGCACCGGAAACCTTTGCCGCAAACGCGGACATTAAAACAAAATTAAACGTTGTAAACAAGGGTTATGAGGCAAAGGAAATTATGTTCGTAACGGCTGTATATAACAGCGCAAACGAGCTTGTTAATGTCAAGGTATCTTACCCGAGCACCGCTTCGGATGACAGTGATGAATATGAAAACACAATTAATACCGGCAGTGCGACAAAAATGAAGGTATTTGCATGGGACGGCTGGGACAGCATGCTTCCGATTGCAAATCCGGCTGTTTCAAGCCTTGCACAATAATCAACGGAAAGGATTTTACATTCTATGAAGAAAACAATAAAACAAATTACGGCGGCACTTGCGGCGGCTGTGATGCTTTCCGGCAGTGTATTTGCCGAGGGGAATTTCACCTACAGCGGAGAAAATCCATTGTTTTCCGAAGATTTTAATTCCAAAACAACAGCATCGCTTTCAGGCGGTGCAGTTGTGGAGGAAGTTGACGGAAAAAATATTCTTAAGCTTTCGGGCGAAAAAGCTCAGCTTAAGATGAAAGATGTTGACACGGCGGAATACGGTTTTTCCGCAGATTTTAAAACCGCAAACGCTAAAACGGGCATGTATGCCGGTGTTTCGATATCGGGAACTGATGCGGGTGAATACAAACTGCTTGTATATCCTGCGGATAATACGGCAAAATTGTTTAAAAATGACACGGTACTTGCGGAAACACGGGTTAAACTCGGGGAAAAGAACAATATTAAGCTTGCGGTTCGCGACGGAATTTTGCGCGCAATGCTGAATAATGCGGTGATTTTGAATGTTTATGACGCGACTTCGCTTGAGGGAAAGGGTTCAAGTCTGCTTTCGGACGGACTTACGGCGTATTTTGAAAATATACTTGTCGAAACGGAATCTTCATATTATTATGAAAATTTCAAGAGCGGCGCGGTATATACCGTAAATTCAAATGAGCTCATGCCGACCGAGACAAAGGGCGATTCAAACGGTGTGTGGATTGTTGCGGAGGAGGACGGCAAAAGCGTTTTGACCACAAAGGGATATTCTTCATATGCACAGCTTCGTTATCCTTTTGCAAAAAATCAGCACAGCGAAAAAAGTGCGGTTATTTTGAATCTAAAGAGCAGTGAATGGAATGCGGAGGACAGCAACGGATTTTTCGTCTACAGCCGATATTTGGCGGGAAATATGAATTACCGCCTGCACTTTTGCTCAAACGGAGCTGTAATTGAAAAGCTTTCCCCGTCGAATGTTGCGGAAAAGCTTGCGGAAAGCTCAAAGCTGAAGATTTCGGCAAAAAATTTCTATGAAATTGCTTTTGAGACAATTAACGAGGCGGACGGCTCCGTAACCTTAAACGGTTATTTTGACGGTAAGCTGATAGCAAGCGCAAAGGATAAAAACGGTGCGTACAAAAACGGAAGCTACGCAATTGAATGTGTGGGCGATGTTCGTCCATTTATAGATGAAATTAACTGTATTTCGATTACCGAGCCTTTGTATAAGCTTTATGCCGAGGGCAGAAAGGAAAAGGCGGTCGAGGTTTACTATAACGAGGATAAGCTGGATACAGCCGTAATCATGGAGGGAACACAGGCTCTCATGGATGCAGAAAAGGCGACGGAACTTGCAAAAGTGAACGTGATTTCTTTGGACGAAAAGGGACTTAAGGCGGAAAAGTACGGAATTACAATCGAAATTCCGGTAGGCTCCGCTACCTGTTCGGTAAACGGAAATGAAGTCGATATGCAGGCAACATCACAGGTTACAGACGGTAAGCTGTATGTACCGGTAAGGGCACTTTTGGAGCCTTTAGGCGCAACGGTTTCTTATGCCGATGAGGAAAAACAGCTTAAAATTACATATGATGACACACTTTTGGCGGACAGTACGATTTATACCAAGGATAATGTAATCCTTGCCCTTGAGCCGGATGCGAAAGCTATAAGATTTATGAAAATTCTCGGCTCGGAGGTAAGCGTTGTGGGAGCGGAAAATCCCATGTGGACTTGCTATTACGTTGATAATAACGTAAGGGCGCTTAACGCGACAAATTGGATTGATACCACTCAAAAGGCGCTCCCTGTTGTGTGGGGGCAGCGCTGGCAGTTGGGCGATTGCAAGGCGAACAGCCTGGAGGCTCAGGTAACGGGAACTTCATACGATGAAAAGACAGGTAAACTGACTATCAATTATCAGCATGAAAAATCGGATGTAACAATGTATTTCACATTAAGCGGAAGCAATGTGTACATCGATTCAACCGTTACAAACAAATCCGATTATCCGCTTCAGTTCATAGAAACTCCAACAAACTGGAGAGTAAATTATTCGGATAACAATACCGTAATAGTTGACCAGGGCGGTTATGCCATAGAATACGCAAACGTAAACTATCAGCAGTACACCGAGGGCTATATGTTTAATGGATTTATTGTGAACGGTGATAATCCTTTCTTTGTTCACTATGTTGAGCCGGAATACGGTAAGAGCGATACGAAAATCCGCGCAACACAATCCGAAATGAACGGCCCGACAGATAACCTGGGTTACTTTACAACCAAAAAGGGGACGATTGTCTGGGCGAAAAAGGGAGAATCACGTGACAGTATGCAGGTGTCGATTGGTGTATACGATGACCTTAAAAAAGCGGGAGAGGAATTGTGTGAAGCAAATTATCCCGAAATGCGTACTCTTGATGAAAAGACACAGGAAAGCATAAGAGATAAAATGCCCCATTCCTATCAGCTTTACTATGTATTTGTAAAATTTAAGGATATGATTAAGCTTGCGGATGCGCTCCCGGGCACACCTATGCACCACATCGGAAACGATACAATGCATAAACGCACCGATAAAAACGGAAAGGAAATCGGAGATTACTACGATGCTTTCCCGAACTACTTCCCGCCGAGTGACGTTCATGGTACACAGGAGGAAATGGAAGCGGCTGTAAGATATATAACTAACGATTTGGGACATATGTTCCTACCTAGACAGAGCTTGTATTACTATACCGAGGGCAGTGATTTTGCAAAGGATATAGGAACGGATGACGAGGGATCGTTGGCAATGATAAGAATTGACGGAAAACCTCAGCAGGCTATTTGGAACGAGCCGGGTTATCTTGCATCGCCGTCTTCGGCTGACGCACAGGAACAGTATAAAAAGTATTTTGAAAAGTGGACGAATATGGGCGCAAATACATTCTTTACGAATGTAATCGGCGCGGTATCGAGCTTTACTCACAGGTATGACTTCAATCCGGATGCGGAATCGCCGGACAGCATGTATGATGCAATTGCAAAGCAGATGCAGTGGTATTCCGAGAGAAATCCGGTATTCACCGAAGTTGGTTCGTCAATACGTATTCCGTACACAACAGGCTTTATGTACAATGCGCGCTGGGGAATGGATAATAAGACCCCGAAGGACAGCTACATGCAGACGCGAGGAAATATAATCCGCATAAGAGATGATATCTTCCCGCTGTTCTATTCAAAGTATATTCAGCAGTATCCGCATAACCTGTCCACAAGTGAGGGTCAGGTTTCAAATAAGGCATTGTCATATTCACTGCTTTATAACATACACCTAAAAAACGGTGTTGCTTCCGACTTCCCGCCGAGTGACGCGAAGTGGAGGGCGTTCAGAAACGTTGCTATGGTTGCGGATGTGGTTCAGCCGTATCTGTACGGAAAAGAGCTGATGTGTGAAATCGAATATGATGAGTCAACCGGAATTGAACGCGCAAATTACGAGGGAAGTATCGTTACGGCAAACCTGACAGAGACACCGTATCGAAACAAAAATGACGTGATTGCGCAGTACGGATTTGACTTTAAGTCGGCGGATGGCAAGGTTTATGGCGGTATTTATGACGAATACAACGGTCATGCCTTTGATAATTCAAAGATGATTATGACCAAAAAGACCGATAACGGAGCTGAAATTTATGCTCTTACAACGGCGGAGGCATTTGAAATTTGTGTGCCGACCGATGTTAAGAATCCTAAGCTTACGGCGCATTATCCGGACGGAAGCACACAGGATGTGTCTTACAGAAAAACTGCGAACGGCTTGCTCTTTACATATCCTTACTTTGATGTAAACAGCGAAAATAATCCGGTTGTTGAGCTTGCGTTCGGAGGAACGCTTGAAGTTAAGAGCTCAAAGATAATTCCGTATGTGGAAATATCCGAGTCGAGCGAAGAGCATATCGATTCCGCGGATATCGATGCGGTAATAATTCAATCGGAAATCGATCTTGAAAGCTACAGTTCACTTGCAACGCTTCCGGATAAAATATGCGGAAATATTCGAGTTGAAAACTATACCGGTGCGGAAATTACGGCAGAAATCACGGTAAGCGGAAGTTATTTCGGCAAAAAGGCGGATATTAAGATACCGGTAAAGCAGAATGAGGTTCTGGGAACTTATAAATTCGAGCTGCCTTTGGGTGACGGACTTTTGGACAGCGGTGCAGACCTTACGGTGGCTGTCAGCGGAATTAACCCGATAGATATGAATACGTCGCTTACGGTATCGAGAATGAAATATCCCGAAATGATGACCGCGGAAGAGGCAATGGCTAAATACAATATTGACAATATGGTTGTGGATTGGAATATGAATCCCGCAAATATACCGGAGGGCGTAAAAGTGACAAGCCACGGCGCTGAAAATCCTTACGGAACGGGATATATCTTAAAGAACGGTGATTACTTGACCTTTGAGAGCGATGACCTCATATTCAAAAACAAGGTGTATTTTGAAATTGTCTACAAATACAATAATTTGAGACAGCACGACCCGGCAGAACAGAAGATATTCTCGCCTGTTTCGGGTACGGGATATATCGGCAGACAGGTTGAATTCCGTTATGCACCGTCTATCGATAAAATACGCTGGCTTGTGACCTCAGATTCATCGCTTATAGATATTACCGATATGGAAAACTGCCCGGTAGAGGATGAGTGGTATCATATTATAGCCTGCTATGACGGTCAGACACAGCGTTTGATTGTGGATGGTAACGAAACCACCAAAAATAACTCATCACCTTTACATGCATATAAAGGCGGATTTAAGCTTGGCGGAAATATGGATGCCGAAATTGCTTATGTTCGTATAGGCGGTAAATAAACAGGGGGACAGACTATATGAAAAAATGTTTATTACTTATATTGACACTTCTCAGCTTGAGCCTTACGGCTCAAGCTGCTGAAGAAATCGATGTCAATATAAAAGGAAAGGGAACGGAAATCAGCATAAGCGGAGCCGCGGCGGCTAACGCAAAGGCTTCGGTATTTGTTGCAAAAAGTATCCGCGCGGAGGATTATTTGGATGTTGTTTTTACCAATGAGGTGATGTGCGACAGTACGGGAGATTTTACCGCTGTTTTCAATATGCCGGATAAATTCGATGCCGATTATGATGCAACGGGTACTTATACGGTATATGTTGCCGCAGATGGCTTTGATAGGGTAAGCAAGCCGCTTGAATATGTTTCCCTTAAAAAGCAAAATGAGCTTTTGGGAATTTTAAACGGAAAAACCTTCGGCGATGAAATCAAGGCATTATTTTTGGATGCGAGCAACAAAAATGCATTTTCTTCAATGGGAATAAACATTGACGGATACACGGCAAATCCGAAGCTTCAAAAGGATATTGCGGATGTTCTTTTTGCTTCAAAGCCGTACAGTGATATTGCGGGGCTTGAAGCAAAATACAACGATGCCTTTGCAACGGCTCTTATAAACAATTCGAGCGACGTTGCGGCACTTAAAAATGAGCTTGTAAGCGGCGGATATATCAGTTTTATTGTTGACGGAGAGGATATAACAAAGGACAGCGGAATGTTCGATTTTGCTATGGATTATTTACTGGCGCACAAAAAGTACAGAGATTCCTTCGCGGCTCAAAAGGCGGTAAAGGACGGAGTGGTTGCATATAAGCTCAAAAATGCAAACAAAGTTTCGCTCACCGAGCTTGTTAAGGGATATGCCGATTACATCGGAGTAAAAACGCATGCAAGATTTTCCGCTTATGAAAACAGTGCGACAATGCAGCTTTATGTAAACGAAAAAACAATTCTTGCTCTTCCGGCGGGCGGTGCAAACAGCATAGAGGAATTTGTTGCTAAGTTTACCGAGGCGCTTGCTTCTTATACGGCATCTGCCCCGGGCGGTGGTGGCGGAGGCACCGGTCCGGGCTCAGGCTCCGGCGGTTCCGGCAGTGGCTTTGGCGGGATTGTGAGCGGTTTGCCGTCATCATTTACTGCTTCATCCGAAGCATTTTCCGATATGGAAAACGCGGGCTGGGCAAAGGATGCGGTAGAATATCTGCACAAAAAAGGTATTGTACACGGCACGGGCGAAAATACTTTCAGCCCAAATGAATACGTTACAAGAGAACAGTTCACAAAAATGATGGTTGAATTTGCCGGAATGAGCAATGAGGCGGAAATTGCTTTTGAGGATGTTGAAAACGGAGCGTGGTACTGCAAGTACATAAAAATCGCTTATGCAAACGGACTTGTGAGCGGAGTTTCGGAAAAACATTTCGGAACGGGAAATTCAATGACACGTGAAGATGCGGCGGTAATAATTAAAAGGTGCATGGATACACTCAGCATAACCGCAGAGGATAAAAGAGACGATGCGGAGATTTTCGATTATGACGACATTTCGGATTATGCAAAAGAGAGTGTAAGGTATCTTTACAAAAAAGGAATTATCAGCGGAGTGGCGGAGGGTGTATTTGCACCGAAAGCTACAGTAACAAGAGCGCAGACCGCGAAAATGATATATGAGCTTTGCAGAGTGAGAGGAGATGTAATATGAAAAAGAGAATTATTGCTATCCTGTCGGCATTTGCCATACTGTTTTCCGGAATATGCGCGGAGGCTGTGGAATTCGGGGCACCGCTTTTAAATGATGAATTTGATTCCGGCTTCGGAACATGGACAAAGGAAGGAAACCCTACAATTGAAAATGTTAAGGGTGTGAATGCGGTGGTTTTGGGTGAAAAGGAAACGGTAAGATATAACCCGAAAGCGAGTGAATTCGGTTGGGAGGATTCCTACAGAGCGACATTCAGACTTAAAACAAAAGATTGGCTGGCTTCTGGAAATCCGACGATGCTTTTCAGAATGAAATCTCAGGGGAATTCTCAGGTGTACCTTATTTATTACACCAATCAGGGTTTTTCTGTTACGAGATTGAACCCGTCACTTCCCACAAAGACGTTAACAAAAGGATATTCGGGAAGGGTAACGGCAGATTCGGCAAAATGGCACGAGGTAAGCGTGGATGCCATAAGAAACGACGATAAGTCGATGACATTAAAGGTTTACTTTGATGGTGAAAAACAGCTGGAGGTTACCGACAACGATGTTGAAGAAATGCCGGTAACCGGCGGTGTCATGGTCGGAAACTGGATGAAAGAAAACGAGCTTTACGTAGACAGCGTAAGGGTTGAACCGATAGTTATAAAAAGTGACACTTCAAATCCCGATGACCCTGCACCGGATACTGTCAACACAAATTATGAAGAGGATTCAACGCTCCTGCGGCTTCTGGGAATTATGGATAATTATACCGATAAGCTGTTTAAAGGCGACTTCATAATGACCAGACAGGAATTTGTAAAATGTGTCGTTTCAATGATGGGGTATGATGAGCCTGCAAGGGCTGCAAAGGATGATTGCGGATTTACCGATGTTTCGGGAGAGCTTGCGGGCTATGTGGCTGTTGCGGAGAATCTGGGGATGATAAGCGGAACGGGAAACGGAAAGTTTAATCCCGAAGATGCAATTACCTTTGAAGAAGCGACAAAAATGCTGGTGTGCGCACTGGGATATGATATGGGTCAAATGGAATATCCGACAGGATATAACGCTGCGGCGGCGGACATCGGACTTTTAAAGCATATCGGCGCGAGAGATACTTCAAGAGGAACCATGGCGAGACTTCTTGTGAATGCGCTGGATATTCCGATAATCGAGCAGGCGAACATAAACGGCGAATATAAATACGGCAGAGGTGAAACAATCCTCAAAAAGCGCGGGATATCTTCGGAGGAGGGGGTTGTTACCGATAACGGAATTACTTCATGCACCGGTTCAAGCAATCTTCCCGAAAACAGTGTTGCCATAAACTATATACAATATAAAGCCGGAATAACCTCGGCAAAGGAATACTTCGGCCAAAAGGTTTCGTATTATTACATGGATGCGGATGACGGGTATGAGCTGGTGTATATAAGACCTAACGAAGAAAATCGTGTGTACACAATTTCGGACAGGAATATCGACCCGAGAACAAGCAAAAACAAGATTTACTATTATCAGGAAAGTAAGGTGAAAAATATCGAGGTTTCACCGATATGCAATTTTATATATAACGGAAAAGCATATCCGGATATACCGTTGTCGCGCCTTGTCCCGTCGGACGGAAGAATGATTCTTATCGATAACGACGACGACAAAAAGGTTGATACGATTATTGTATCCGACTATGTAACGGTAGTTACGCAGTACACCTCCGAGCAGACAAAAACCGTGTTCAATACGATTTCGGGCGGAAAAAGTTTGGTGCTTGATGATGACAAAAAAACTGTTGAGATATTCAGGGGAAATGAGAAAATAGAGTTTTCCGGAATAAAATCGGGTGATGTGATAAAAGCCGAGATTTCAATGGACAAGGAATACATAAAGGCGATGGTTTCTTCCGATAAGCTGTCCGGAATGGTGGACAGTATCGATGATGATATACTGATTATCGACGGAACGGAATATATAATTGCTTCCAATCTTTCCGCAAGCGATTTTGCGGTAGGCTCCGCATATCTTTTCAGATTGGATTTTGCTGGCAGAGTTGCATATGCCGAGCACAGCACGACACAAACAGCATCATACGCATATTTAAAGGATGTAAAGCTTAATGATGACGATGAAGTCAGAATAAAGGTGTTTACGGCAAAGGGAGAATGGCAGACAATGGAACTTGCGGATAAAGTACGCTTCAACAACACAACCAAAAAGCGTGAGGTTTTATACAATGAAGGGGTATTAACTCCACAGCTGGTATTGCTTACCCGGAATTCAAAGGGATTTGTAAGCAGAATTAAAACGGGTCTGGCAAACGCTTCTGGTGAGGATATTGATTTTGTGACCATTACCGCAGGTAAATACTTAAGGGCGAACCGCTCATTTAACTCTAAGTATTTCCTGACCGATTCGATTGTTTTCATGATTCCGCAAAATCTTGATGATACGGGACTTTATCGGGTTACGAATTGCGAATTCTTAAGAGACGGTCAAGGATATGATGCTACAATTTACAATATCAGCGAGAATTGCCCCGAGGTTTGTGTTGTAAAGGGAATTGATGATTTCGGAACGGAACCGTATGTGGGCTCATCGGTTATGTTGGTAGATAAGGCAAAGGTTGAGCTAAACAGCGATGATGAGCCGGTGGTTAAGCTTACCGGATTTTATGACGGAAAAGCAGTAGAATACTGTTTTGCGGAAAATGTGGACGGCTCCGGAATAGAAAAGGGAGATGTTATTCAGATTACCCTTAATACAAATCAGGAAATTATAAACCAAAAGAAGCTTGTGGACGAAAACGGCTTTGATTACAGAGATGAGGGGGGATTTTTCTCAACAACGCGAAAGGTTGTGGGAAGAGTTTGCAAGGTATATCCGGCGGCGAAAAGATTTGTTTTGAATCTTGATGCTACGGAGGCTGTTACGGATGAGTCTATATGGTGTGAATGTTCACGTATTCAGTCAAAAATTTATGTTTACGACAGAAACACCAAAGAAGCAAAAATGGCAACTTTCGATGATATCGAGCCGGGATGCGATGCTTTTGTGCGCATGGACAGAGAATGGATATATGATATCGTAATTTACAGAAATTAGTTGCCGAAAGGAAGTGTTTTCACTTATCGGCAAAGGTCTGATGAGTGAAAACACCGACAGAAAGGCATAAATTCGGAAAGGAATGAAAGAAATGAAAAAAGTTATCTCAATTATGCTGGCGGGGGCGATGGCAATAGGTACGCTGTCCGGATGCGGAGAAAAGAAGAACAGTGCGGTGACGGATGACGGTAAAATTCTTTTGACCGTAGGAAACTGGCCCGACCCGGAGGTAAATCCGGCTAATTACGAAACTTACATAAAAAGAAAGGCTGACTTTGAAGAAAAGTATCCCGACATTCATGTAGAGCCGGACTACTGGGCATATGATACCCAGACCTTTGCGGCGAAGGCTGAGGGCGGAACACTGCCGATTATATACAATACCCACGCAACGGAAGCAAAGAAAATTATGGATTTGGGATATGCGGCTGATATAACCGATGCAATGGAACAGTACGGATTTTTGGATTTGATGAATGAGGATGTAAAAAGCCTTGTTTCACGCGATGGCAGAGTGTATATGGTACCGGTAAGCATCTACACGATGGGACTTGTAATGAACTTGAACCTGTTCAGAGAAGCGGGACTTGTCGATTCAAACGGTATGGGAAAAATTCCGGAAACCTTTGATGAGCTGAGAGAATATGCAAAAATCATCCACGATAAGACAGGTAAGGCAGGATTTTTGTTCCCGACAACCGGAAACGGCGGCGGCTGGAACTTTATGAGCCTTGCGTGGAGCTACGGCGGAAAATTTATGGAACAGACCGAGGACGGCTGGAAAACAACATTTGATTCCGCTGAGGTGGAGAGTGCACTTAAGCTTCTGCGCGACATGCAGTGGGAGGACGGCTCTATGCCGGCAACAACGCTTGTAAACAACGATGATGCTATGAAACTTATCGGAACCGACCAAGCCGCGATGGCATTTGCGCACCCGGGACAGGTTGATTTACTTGTTTCTCAGTACGGTATGGACACGAACAATATCGGATATGCAAAGATGCCGGCAGGAAATGCTAAGAGAATTACTCTTATGGGCGGCGGATATCTGTGCGTATCGCCTAATGCAACACCCGAACAAATAGATGCGGCAATCAAGTGGATGGACTTTTCGGGAAATACACCTAAAATTGAGCTCAGTGATGATGTAAAGGCAAATATTCGTTCCACATACGAGACGAAAATCAAGGAAAACACCGGTGTTGTGGGAATTAAGGACTTGTCATTCTGGAAGGATGAGGAAGCTACACAGCACTATAAAAACGAGGTAATTTCCGAGCTCAGAAACATTAAGGAAAATCAGATTGCCTCCTATAATGATAAGAGTGGCATAGAATATCAAGCTGAGGAGCCTATGAAGGCGCAGGATTTGTATTCGGTACTTGACAGCTGTATCCAGGAGGTATTAACAAATAAAGATGCTTCTTGCAGTGACGTGCTTAAAAAAGCGACTTCGGATTTCCAGAGCAATTATCTTAATAACGCAAAATAAAGGAGACCGAATATGAATAGCAAAAACAAGGAGAAAAGGCTCAAAAAATGCACATGGCTTCCTACAAAAAAGGATTTCAGCGCATGGATATTGATATTGCCGGCAATTTTGTGCATTTATCTGGTAATTATCCGCCCACAGATAATGGGCACCTACTGGAGCTTTTTCAATATGAGGGGTTATAAGGTTGAATCCTTTGCGGGCTGGGATAACTACAGAACGGTTTTGAGCGACACGATGTTTTTAAAAACGTTGTGGAATACGTGCCAATACGTTATTTGGTCCTTGCTTATCGGATTTTGTCTGCCTATAGTTATTGCGGTAGTGCTGAATGAGCTGGTTCATTTCAGAAGCGGATTTCGATTTTGCGTATATTTTCCGGCAGTTTTGCCGGCGGTTGCGGCATCACTTTTGTGGTATTTGATGTATTATCCCGATCAAGGCGGTCTGTTGAATATGCTGGGCTCATGGTTTGGATTGGCGCCGTATTCATGGCTTCAGGATTCAAAATTTACGATACTGTATATCGTAATCAGTATGACATGGAGTGGATGCGGATCAACCGCAATTTACTATTTTGCATCGCTTCAAGGCGTAAACCGGGAGCTGTATGAGGCGGCATTAATTGACGGTGCGGGATTTATAAGAAGATTTTTCACTGTTACATTTCCGCATATTTCGGGAATAGTGCTTCTGTTTTTGGTAAGACAGATAATAGGTGTGTTCTCAATTGTCGACCAGCCGATGCAGATGACCGACGGAGGGCCGAACGGCGCATCAAATACACTGGGACTTTTGGCATACAAATACGGATTTGTAAGCATTGAACCGCAGAAAGCCATGGCGGTAGGCATGATTATGTTTGTAATCATGATAGTATTTACGTGCTTCTACTTCAGACTTAATAAAAAAGTGGAAAGTCAATATTAGGAGGTTTGGGATGAAAAGTATGAACAAGGGCATTTTGACCGATGCCGACATGAAAAAAACAAAAAACAAAATCCTGTACTCCTGTATGTTTATCGGTATGGTACTTTGGTGCTTAATAGCGATTGTACCCGTAATATACGTTATGCTGTCAGGGTTTAAAGATGTAAAGGAAATGTATGCCGTTCCGGCAAGCTTTTTCCCGAAGCATATGGATTTTTCCAAGCTGGCAAGAGTTTGGAATGAGATGAAATTCTATAAGTATTACGGAAATACATTTGTAATGGCAATTGGAGCCGTGATAGCGGATGTGGTCATCTCGGGTCTTGCGGGATATGTGCTTTCTTCCTTAAAACCGAAGGGCACACGAGTTATGCTGGCGATTATATTTTGGCTTATGTTGCTTCCGGGAACAATGAGAACCGTTCCTCTTTACATGGAATTTAAAAGTATGCCGATTGTGGGTATTAACCTGCTTGAATCTTTTTGGCCGATATGGATTATGGCGGGTGCAAACGCGTTTAACATAATTCTGTTTAAAAATTCTTTTGATTCCATTTCACGTTCGCTGGTTGAGGCGGCTTGGATTGACGGGTGCAGTAATATAAAAATATTCTTTAAAATAATTATACCGCTCAGTGTGCCGACAATTCTTGTTGTTGCCATGTTTACTTTCAACTCACAGCTTGGACAGTTTTTCTGGCCGTACCTGCTTATAAGTGATAAGGAAATGACAACGATAGGCGTACAGCTGTATAAAATGAAATCGTCGTCATATACGATGGATTATCAGATGATAGCTTTGTTCTTCTCGGTAATTCCGCAGATATTGGTGTTTGCGACTTTCCAAAAGCAAATTATCGGCGGAGTAAATGCCGGAGGCGTAAAGGGCTGATAAATTAAAGCGGGGGAGGAAAAATCCTGCCCCGCCGCAATATGCAAAAAAACTGTGAAGCTTTTAGCCTCACAGTTTTTTTGCAGTAGAAATTATCTGTTCAATATAAGTTTTGTAAGCTCAACCGGGTCAACAATCTTGCCGTCTTTGTAAACGCGCATATTACCCGAAGCAATTTCGTCGATAAGAATTACTTCATTATTGTTATAACCGAATTCGAATTTGATATCCCAAAGGTCAAGACCGATCGATTTAAGATCGTCTGCAACTATTTTTGTAATTTTCAAGGTTTGCTCTTTCATGCTTTCGAACATTTCCGGAGTCATAATTCCCAGTGCATTAAGCCCCTCACCGGTTACAAGCGGGTCGCCCTTTTCGTCGTTCTTAAAGGTACATTCAACATATCCGCCGTCAAGAACGGTACCGTCCTCCATATATTCGCCGTATCTGCGGATAAAACTGCCTGTAGCAACCAAACGGCAGATAACTTCAAGCCCGTGTCCGAATACGGTTGCCGGAAGAACTTCCATAGTTGCATCATCAAGATTTGCTGATACATAGTGAGTTTTGATACCGGCATCCTTTAAAAGCTCAAAATAATGAATTGATGTTTCAAGATTGGCTTTGCCTATACCTTCGATTGTAAGTCCGACAGAATTTTCACCCGGGTCGAATACGCCGTCTTTGCCGGTGCAGTCATCCTTGAATTTAAGCATAACGTTTCCGTTGTCGAGAGAATAAACGTCTTTGGTTTTTCCTTCATAGATTTTCTTCATGTAAAGCACTCCTTTGTATTAAAAAATTACGATAATATTTTACCATAAAATTTTTGCTATGTACATATTTTTTCTGAAAAAATATGCGAGTTTTTTTATTTTTTTGTAATTTTTCATAATAAAACGCTCCAAAAACACGCTTCAAATAACAAAGATGACATATTAATATTCCTTGTATAAGGTGCACTATTTCTTTAAATTTCCCTTTTTTATGTTTTCGGCGATAATTTTATCCGCCACTTCGAAAAGGCTTTCGGAGCCGGCTTTGGTTTTCATCTGGCGATTGTATACCTGAGAGGATGCCACATCATGACAGCGCCAATCGACACCGTCATTGCAGTGATTCAAAATAAGCGGCTGAATGTTATCCATTGCATGTGCGAATTTCGATTCTGCGGTTTCGCATGCCTCAAATTCATCAAAAAGGCTGATAAATTCCCGCTTTTGGTCATTGGGAAGAATTGAGAACAGCCTTTCTTTTGCGGCATTCTCACGTGCCTTTTTCGTTGCGGTGCCCGCTTTATCATATGCATAGGTATCGCCCGCATCTATTTCCACGACATCGTGCATAAGGCACATGAGCATAACTTTTGCAATATCTATCGGCTCATTTGAGTATTCACGCAGAATATACGCCATAAGAGCGATGTGCCAGGAATGTTCCGCGTCGTTTTCATATCTTGAGCCGCCCGAAATGTGCGTTTGGCGAAATATGTTCTTCGCTTTATCCGCTTCAAGTGCAAATTTCAATTGCATTTCCATACGTTTGTTCGTAAAATCGCCCCCTTACAGTCTTGATATTATATCAAACAAAAATATTAAGCTTATTGCAAAAAGTAACGCGTGCGCGGCTGTAAGTATGCATATTTTGCCGAAGTTCTCGGAAGAAATCAGGAGCTTAACGGTCTTTAAAAGTACAAGCCCGGTTCCGCAGATAATTGCGGGAAAAAAGAAAAATCCGAGAAGGAGTCCGCCGTTTTTTGTGTACCTTAAAATAAAGTCAAGAATAATAACAAAGTATGAAAAACCGCCGATGAGAGCAAAGGCAAGCCCGCCGTACTTGGTTTCAAAAATTTTTTTTATGCATTGCACCAAAAATCAATCCTTTCAAAGTAATTTTATATTTTTCAGTATAACACATTTTGTGTACAAAATCAATATCCGCGGTGTGTTTGCACGTCGGAATGAGGTTTTTTGCCGAAAAAAGTAAAAAAATTATAAAATTTTGATAAAAAATATATTTCTTGAATATATCTTGTTGGTAAAAATATCTAATTTTTCCTTGACAATGGGATTTTTTAATGATATAATGAACTCACAGTATGCAAATTGACATGTTTGCACGCGTTTTGGAGGATTTTGTGTATGGACAGAGCTGAACGTGAATCTTTGTGCAGACTTTCTGACGAGGAAGCGGCAGCGGCGGCACAGGCGGGGGACAGTGAAGCACTGAACCATATTATTGCGCGCTATCGTAATTATGTATATCAAAAGGCGAATACATATTTTTTGGTGGGCGCGGAAAAGGACGATGTTGTTCAGGAGGGGCTCATCGGACTTTACAATGCCGTAAAAGAGTTTAAGCCGGAGGGAGGAAGTTCCTTTAAAAGCTTTGCATCCATGTGCATTTCGCGGCAGATAATAACCGCGGTAAAGGCGGCAACGCGAAAAAAGCATATCCCGTTAAACTCGTACATTTCCCTTGACAAAACCGACTCTTTGGAAGAAAACGGGGGTGGGGATGTTTTTGCGGAGTCGAGCGAGCGAAATCCCGAAGATATCATTATCGGACGTGAAGATTTGAGCAACATAGAGTACACAATAAACAAAACACTGAGCAAACTGGAGATGCAGGTATTTATGTACTATACGCAGGGAATGTCTTACGAAGAGATTGCCGAGGCTGTCGGCAAATCGGTAAAATCGGTCGACAATGCAATCTGCCGTATCAAAAAAAAGCTCTTAAAGGAGCTTCAATAACCGCTTATAGCTTAAGAAAAGCGACTTTAGAGGATAAGGGTGCAAATCCCTTTGAGCGGAGAAAAAAATTTTTAACTAATTCAAAGTGAGGGACTAATCATGTACGAAGACAAAACTTTAATCTGTAAGGACTGCGGTCAGGAATTTATTTTCTCTGCGGGCGAACAGGAATTTTATGCAGAGAAAGGCTTCCAGAACGAGCCTATCCGCTGTAAGGACTGCAGGGTTGCAAGAAAGAACAGCCTTAAGCAGAACAGAGAAATGTATGAAATTACATGCGCGGATTGTGGCAAGGTAGACAAGGTTCCGTTCTTGCCGAAAAATGACAGACCGGTTTATTGCAGCGAATGTTTTGAAAAGCATAGAGATTAATTTCTTGCTTTGTAAAACGGAGTTTTTTGGGACGCTTGTTCGGCGTCCCTGTTTTTATTTTAAAATGCGGGTTATTCTGCACGATTGTATTGACAAATTTCTAAAGTTTTGGTATTATATGGCAATCAAATTTTACAAGGGGATGTAGACATGAAGAAAAAACTTATCAGTATTGCATTGGCACTATCCGTATTTTCGGGGGGGGGGGCACCCTGCCAATTAAGGCAGAGAGCGAGGTAACGAGCTCTTATGCTGGGGAATGCGGTGACAATGTTATTTGGTTACTGAGCGAAAAAGGAACGCTTACAATAAGCGGAACTGGAAAAATGTACGATTATGAAAAGTACGCACATTGGGAGGATTACTACGAGGAGATTTTTCGGGTAGAAATTGAGAGCGGCGTTACCAATATAGGTGCGTTTGCTTTTTCAAATTTATACAATTTTACTGTTTCGATACCCGATTCCGTAACCTCCATAGAAGATGGTGCGTTTTATTATGCCGGAATATCGGAAATAACGCTTCCGAAATCATTGGAGTTTATAGGAGCTGATGCGTTTTCCGGAAGTAACATTGAAAGCATTACGATTCCCGAAAGCGTCGAGGTTATAGGTAATTAAGCTTTTTCCGTGTGCGAAAAATTGAAAAGTGTAACCCTCACGGGCGGAATTTCCGAGATACGGAATGATGTTTTTTGGTGTTGTGAAATGCTGGAAACAATAGAAATTCCGAAAGGCGTAGAAGTAATCGGAGAGGGAGCATTTGATAACTGCAGAAAGCTTACTACGGTAATACTGCCCGAAAGCGTAGCCGCAATCCCTTGTGAATTTACCGGTTGCGATTCCTTGTCGAAATTTTCGGTGAGCAAGGATAACAAGGCTTTTTCAAATGATGAGTACGGCGTACTCTACAATAAGGACAACACAAAGCTTATCTCCTATCCCGACGCAAGACATGAGAGCAGTTATCATGTGGCGGATTCGGTAAAAGAAATCGGTAACAAAGCTTTTTACAGTCATGATTACCTGAGTAGCATAACTTTTGGTGAAAATCTTGAAACTATCGGAGATTACGCCTTCTACGGTTGTATGGGTCTTTTAGCGATTGACTTTGGTGACAAAATCAAAACTATCGGAGAAAAAGCATTTTGCAATTGCGGAGCTATGACCGTAACTTTCGGCAAAAGCTTGCAGAGTATAGGCAGTATGGCTTTTTATCCGTCGAAGAATACCGTTTTCTACAAGGGAACGGAGGATGAGTGGAAAAACGTTTCAAATGTCAGCTCACCTTTCTTTAAGTATGCTATAACGTATGAATACGGTGCGGCAAGGCCGATAACATCGGTTACGCTTAATAAGGACAAGCTTATGCTCACTTCAGGAAACAGCACATTTTTGAGCGCAACGCTTTCTCCGGAAAACGCAACCAATAAAAATGTTGTTTGGAGCAGTTCGGATGAATAGATTGCAAGGGTTTCGGAGGTCGGATATGTTTCCGCCGTGGCACCGGGAAGAGCTGTTATATCGGTTACAACCGAGGACGGAGGATTTAGTGACGAATGTGTCGTTTATATAACCGGGAGCTCCGTTTCAATGGGGGGTGCGGTGACGACATGGTATGGTGGTTTGACTCAAGCGGTGTCCTGAATATTATAGGCTCCGGAAAGATGTCGGATTTTGCGGGAAAAGTTCCGTGGAGCATCGAAACATGGAGAATTTCTAAGGTTGTTGTCGGTGAGGGCGTAAAAAGTATAGCGGCAGATGCCTTTTCCGGCTGTGGCAGCATGCATTTGGTACAATTGCCGCAGAGCCTTGAAGAAATCGGCGGAAATGCGTTTAAGAATTGTTATTCGCTCATCAAAATCAATATACCAAAGAACGTTAAAACGATAGCACCTACGGCGTTTAAAGGCAGTATGTGCATTATGGAATTTTCTGTCGATAAGGAAAATGAATATTTCACAGCGGACGAATTCGGCGTGATGTTTAATAAAAAGCTTACAAAACTGGAGTTTTATCCGCCAAATTTCTATGAGTCAAAGTGTTTTGTTCCTAGCACCGTGACGGAGCTGGGAGATAATGCTTTCAATAATGCTTTGGGACTGAAAAGCATTGTATTTTACAACACTTTCAGCGGTGTGATAAATGACAGTATATTTGACGATTGCAGTTCGATTACCGATGTGTATTTTACCGGAAGCGAAGAGGAATGGAATAAAATTTATTTGGGAACGAATTCAAAAAGCAGTTTCTATAATGCGCAAAAGCACTTTAACTATGTACCGGTAATTCCGGCGACATCGATTGAGCTTTCGTCAAACTTTATTGAAATGACGGCGGGAGAAACCGAAACTTTGACGGCTACCGTTAAACCGTCAAACGCAACCGAAAAGAACGTAAAATGGATGAGTGAGGATGAAAGCGTAGCAACCGTTAAGGACGGCGTGGTGACAGCTGTTTCTGTCGGTGATGCCTATGTGCTTGCTTATATTGAAGAAAGTGCCACGTCAAGGGGCACAAACGGTACGGGAACTGCTTCTGCAAGCTCGTCCGCTTCAAACGGAAGTTCAGGCAGTTCCTCCTCGGGAGGCTTAAGCGGCGCAAACAGCTCCTCGGGAAGTTCGGGCGGAGTCACAGACAGAGTAGTAGGATATTGCCGTGTATCGGTGTCCGAAAAATACGGCGAAAATATTTCATGGACGGCCGCTCCGTCAACTGCGACAAACGGTTTTGAGCTTGTCATCTCGGGAAAGGGCGAGATGCCGGATTCCGAAGCATATCCATGGGCGGAATATATTGAAAATACAGGGGTCATAACCATAGAAGACGGAATTACAAGCATCGGAAAAAATGCCTTTATGAATTTCACAAATGTATCAATGGTTTATCTTCCGGAAAGTGTTGAAAAGATAGGCGAGGGTGTTTTTATCGATGTAAATCTCTTGCGGAGATTACTCTTGATACGGAAAACAAAAATTTTGCTTTAAAGGACGGAATTTTGTACACAGCCGCATTTGACAAAATTATCAAGTGCCCTACGGGTGTGAAATTCGGCGAAACATATCAAGTGCCGGATTCGGTTGAGACAATCGGAAGCGGTGCATTTGACTATGTTGGCACGCTTACGGGAATTACCATGAAGAACGTAAAAATAATAGGCGAATTTGCCTTTGAGGAATGTGAAAATCTGAAAAATATAAGTTTCGGTGATAAGCTTATCAATATCGGAAGCGGTGCTTTTTACAATTGTACGGTTCCTTCTGAGGTTGTTTTGCCGAAATCAATCAAAACGGTTGAATATAAAGCCTTTTACGGTATCGAGAATTTTACTCTGCACTACATGGGTTCAAAAGCTGAGTGGGATGCGCTTGATATTGACTACTTCTCCGATAATTATACCATGAAGTATAACTACGGAAAATATGTCCCGGTTACACAAACAAGCATAACATCCGAGTCTGAAGACTTTGAAAATGGAGTTATCGCGGTTGGTGACACAATGAATCTTGTTGCAAGCGTTACGCCGGAGGATGCGACAGACCAAACTCTTAGACGGAAAAGTTCCGCGCCGGAGGTGGCAGCTGTTAAAGACGGCGTGATTACGGGAATTTCAAACGGAAATGCGATTATAACCGTATCTTCAAAAGACGGGGAGAAAAAGGACTATAATGTGCGCGTTACAAGATATTGCGGAGAAAATGCGGAATGGAGCTTTGACGGAAAAACGCTCAGAATCAGCGGAATCGGAGCTATGGAAGGCTACCCATGGACCGGTGCGGGACCATGGTACGATTTCAGACACAAGATAGATAATGTCGTTGTTGAAGAGGGAATTACAGAGATAGGAAGAAGAGCATTTTTATCTTTCGACAATGCCAAAAGCGTTAAGCTTCCCAAAACCCTTAAAAAGATAGGTACACAAGGCTTATTCGGTTGGAAAAGCTTGAAGTTTGCAGACCTTTCAATGGTTGAAACTATTGCGGATGAAGGATTTGAATGCTGTTCTGCCTTGACGGAGGTAAACTTCGGAAAGGGCTTAAAGACTATTGAAGTAGCGGCATTTAATGCTTGTAATGCTCTTGTGGTTGTAAACTACGAGGGAACCGAGGCAGAGTGGAAAAAGATTGATATAAAATACAACAACAATCGTATAACCGGAGATTGGTCAAAAAAGAACTTTGAAAGCTTTATGCCGACTTGTAAAGCTACGGGCAGCATAACCAAAACAGAGAGCGGCACCGAGTTCTGCTTGAGATAGTGGGCGATACCGAAAATGCGAACGTTTTGGTTATAGGAAGCGGCGCAAAAGGATTCTCCGGCTGTGCAAAGCCTGTGGATAACAAAGCGGTATTTACGGGCGATGATATCAGTGAAGTAAAGATTTTTGTATGGGACAGCCTGGAGAGTATGAAGCCTCTTGCAAAAACTATCACAATAGATAACAGCTCACGGTAATAAAATACGAATTATAAATGATAATTAAAAAGTGAACCGCCCCCAAAAAAAGTTAGACCAAAATCTAACGATTGGGAGGTCGGTTCATTTTACAACTTGATTTTATTAAACTTTTTATGTTTTATCGCTTATTGGGCGGAGCTTATATTTTGTATAAGGCGCGCCATATCTTGTTTTGAAATTTCATAGCTTTCATTAAAATTAAAAGAAACGGGTATACTCAGCTTTTCCAGAATATCGTTTGCGTATGAAACGGTAATGGGTTGTTCGGGCAGAAATAAGTTATCGTCGCCTGAGACAATCCCGAGCTTTTTGAACGTGCCCACAGCTTCATAAAAACTGCTGTCCTTGGGTACATCGGAAAAGTTTTCGGAAAATTCTTCCTTTATATTCAGCAGTGTTGCAAGAAGCAGAACGAATTCAAGACGGGAAACCTTTGCATAGCTGTTATGCCGATTAAGTGCCGAATATGTATCCGCCCATTTCAATATGTTTTGTGACGCAAAATCGTCCGCAACGTAACCCTGCGTAATCTGTGAAAGGGGAAGCGTGTTGTGCAGTGATACGTTGTAAAACTGTTTTGTTTGCCGTCTGGGATAGGGACGTGCCGCAACTGAAAGGTCGGTTTCGCAGGAAGAATACACATCTGCGGTTTCGTCGTTATAAATCAGAATTTGCGTGCCCGAATTCCCGGGGATATCTCCGCATGCGATGTTTCCGAAAGTGGGGAGAGCATATACCGCGCGCATGTATCCGTCATAAAGGGTTGTGCAGATATCCTCCTTTTTGTGACCCGCAATATAGGTTTTTCCGCTGTCATCAAAGCCGTATACGGGGGTGGGGAGATATATGGTTTCGTTCTTTTGGTACAAAAATCTGCCACGCGAGTCAAACAGGGAAAGGTTATCCAAAATAAGTATATCGGGTTCTTCTATGCCATCACGGAATTTACCTATAACAATATTTCCGGCACGCTCCGGGAGTTCCCAAAGAAGCGTTCCCTCGGATGAGTATGCATGAATTGTAGGACCGCAGATTATCACAATAGGCTCATCGGGATGATAGAGACATTCCACACAGACCGAATGTGCATGATCCGCCATATCCGCTTTCCACAAAAGTTCCCCGGATGCCGAAAGAATGTTATATCCTGCAATAATTTCTTCACGACCGTCACCGTTTATGTCATATGCAACCGGTGCATGACCAACATTGCCCTCAAAATCCCAAAGGATGTTAAGGTTTGAATCAAACGCCCAAATATGGCTGAATTTATTTTTCAGTATTATATTTTGAGCATATCCCGAGCCTTCCAGGTCTGCAACAGTGACCGAACCGCCTATGGTTTCCGACGGAAGCGGAACCTCTTTTTTTATCTCGGCTGTTCTTCCGTCAAGTATGGCAAGTGTGTTTTTAAAAACAGCAATAACCTCGTTTTTTCCGTCCCTGTCGATATCATAAATCTGTACCGGAACATCAAAGCCGGTGTACGGGGCGGAATCTTCGGTATCTCCCGTTTGCCACAAAATATCTTCGTCCGCCGAAATTGCGGTAATTGCCGCAACTTTATGGGAGAAATAGCGCTCGTCCGAAACGGGCGCGGGCTTTACCATAACGAGTTCCATACGTCCGTCGCCGTCAATATCCCCAAGGCGCATTGCACAGCCGCCGCCGGCAGGGCTTATATCTATACTTGTTTTAAAATTGATGGTCTCCATAAAATAGTAGCCTTTCGTAAAATAATAATTACACAAACAATATAACACATATTGCGTGAAAATGCAAATAATCGATGAATTTGTAGCATAGAATACAAAAAAAGGAGGCAAAAAATGCGCAGATTTGATTTGAGACAGAAAAAAGTGATAGACGTTGACACAGCTGAAGTCATCGGCTATATACGTGATATGGATATAGATTTTGAAACGGGTAAAATTAAATCGTTGACGATTCCTAAAGCTGTCAGGCGGGGATTTTGCGTTAAACGGCGAAGTATCAGTGTTTCGTGGAAGAGCGTTATTGCAATCGGGAGTGAATTTGTTACAGTAAAAACGGAACGGGAACAATAGCTTTAATAAGAGAATAAATATGTTTTTTTTTCAAGTAGCTTGCAAAATTCAAATTTTTGCGGTATAATTACAGATAATTGTTGCATCACCGCGAAAAAATGCTTTGAAAAGTAAGCGTTTTGCTTGCGGCGAGTTTCGGAAACAGGAAACGGAGGATAACATTATGAAATGTCCATATTGCGGTTTTGCGGAGAGCAAGGTTATCGACTCTCGCCCGACCGAGGACGGAAGTTCCATAAGGCGCAGAAGAGAGTGCTTAAAGTGCCAGAAAAGGTTCACTACATATGAAAAGCTTGAAACAATTTCTTTGATTGTTGTAAAACAGGATAATTCTCGTCAGCCTTATGATAGGGAAAAGGTTATACGTGGTCTTATAAGGGCGTGCGAAAAGCGTCCGATAACATATGCGGAAATGGAAAAGATAGCCGATGAAATCGAAAGTGAGCTGTATCAGCTTATGACGAGGGAAATTACTTCAACCGAAATCGGGGAGAAAGTTATGAACCACTTAAAGGAACTGGACGAGGTTGCATATGTACGTTTTGCGTCGGTACATAAGCATTTTTCGGATATATATTCATTTATGACGGCGCTTCAGGAACTTTTGGAGGAAAAATAATGCGTGAGAAAACCATAGCGGCGGTTTCCACGCCTTTCGGTGTGGGAGGCATAGCCGTGATAAGGGTATCGGGACCCGATACATTTGAGATTGCGGATAAAATTTTCCGCGGCAAAGAGCCGCTTGCATGCGCTAAATCGCATACGGTGCATTACGGGCATATTACGGACAAAAACGGAAATGTGATAGACGAGGTTTTGGTTACCGTAATGCGCGCGCCGAAAACCTATACAAGAGAAGATGTTGCGGAAATCAGCACTCATGGCGGGATAACCGCATCCGCACAGGTTTTAACGGCTTTAATAAATGCGGGAGCAGAACCGGCTGAGCCGGGTGAATTTACAAAGCGCGCTTTTTTAAACGGAAGAATTGACCTTGCTCAGGCGGAGGGAGTTATAGATATCATCAACTCAAAAACCGCCGCGGAGCAGAAAAACGCACTCTCCCAGGCGGAGGGCGGATTGTCAAAGGAAATAAATTCGGTGCGTGCGGATTTGGTGAGCCTGGCGGCGGGCATGCAGGTGGCGATTGATTATCCGGATGAGGATTTGGAAGATTATACAGACAGCGATATTGCGGAAATTCTTTCGAAAAATATAAGCATAGTAAAGAGGCTTATGGATACCGCGGACAGCGGACGTGTGATAAAAGACGGGATTAAAACCGCAATTGTCGGCAAACCGAATGTGGGGAAGTCATCGCTTTTGAATTATCTTGCAAGAGCGGAAAGAGCGATTGTTACCGATATTGCCGGAACAACGCGTGATGTAATAGAAGAATTTGTGAATTTCAACGGCGTTCCGCTTAAACTTTTGGACACCGCCGGAATACGCGAAACGACGGATGATGTGGAAAAAATAGGTGTGGAGCGCTCACGCAGAGCCATTGAAGAGGCGGATTTGGTAATACTTATGCTGGATACGAGCAGAAAAATTGACAGCGAGGATAAAGCGCTTCTGGAGCTTACAAAGGATAAAAAGCGCATTATAGCCGCGAATAAATCGGACATCGGACACGCAAAAATCGATGGAGCGGTGGAAATTTCCGCAAAAACCGGAGCGGGAGTGGAAGGGCTTTGCGCAAAAATAAAGGAAATGTATCGTTTGGGCGAAATTGAGACGGAAAATGGTTTTGTAATTACCAATATGCGCCATTTTTCGGCTTTGGGTAAAGCTTTGGAGTGTATTGAGCGTGCATGTTATGCGATAACGGGAGGACTTCCCCAGGATATGGCGGCGCTTGATATATATGAAGCCATTGACCGTTTGGGGGAAATCACCGGAGACACCGTATCGGAAGCGGTAGTTGCCGAAATATTTCACAGTTTTTGCGTCGGAAAGTAAAATATTTTGCATAAATATGCATATTTTCCGAAAAACAACTACTTTTTTACTAAAAAAGCTTGCATATTTATAACTTGTTTGATATAATGTTACTGTTATTTACAAAAATGTATTGGGAGGAATTTACAATGAAAAAGAACGTATTAAAAATTGCGGCACTTGCAATGGTATCTGCTTTAGCAGTTGCTTCAACAGTAGGTTGCGGAACCGATAACGGCACGTGTATTGATGAAAAGGCTACTACCCTTACAATGGCAACTAATGCGGAGTTCAAGCCTTTTGAATACCTTGAAGGTGAAGAGGTTGTCGGTGCCGATATCGACATGGCGAAGGCCGTTGCCGACTATATCGGATGTGAGCTTGAAATCACAAATATCGATTTTGACGCCGCTTTGACAGGTGCTCAGACAGGTAAGTACGATATGGCTGTTGCAGGAATTACCGCTGATGAAGAGAGAAAACAGAATATGAATTTCTCAAATCCGTATTTCAAGGCTTCTCAGTCAATTATCGTTACAGCAGACAGCGATATTAAGACAGTTTCCGATCTTGAGGGAAAAACAGTTTCCTGCCAGGAGGGTACAACGGGTGAGCAGTATCTGCTCGATAACAGCTATAACGTTCAATCTTTCAAGACAGGTCCTGAGGCTGTAACAGCACTTACAACAGGCAAGGTTGATGCAGTAGTTATCGATAACGCTGTTGCAAAGGCACTTTCGGCTGAGCAGAACGGAAAGACGGTTGTTCTTGACGAAGCTTTGACAGAGGAAACATATGCAATCGCTATGAAAAAGGGAAATGATGAGCTAACTCAAAAGGTTAACGAAGCTCTTGATGCACTCAAAGAGGACGGAACCTTGGCTAAGATTTTTGAAAAATACGATTTGACGGTTGACGCTGAATAATTACGAGACTAAAAAGCGATACAGCGGTGTCTGTATCGCTTTTTATTTACAGGAAGGAATTAATTATGGAATGGTTTAATAATTGGCTGGATAAGCTGTATCAAACCTTCATTGTTGCGGACAGATACAAAACACTTATAAGCGGATTGGAGAAAACTTTGCTTATTACCGTAGGTGCATTGCTGATAGGTGTTGCGATAGGTACGGTTATAGCAATAATAAAGGTATTTGCATCAGGCAATAAGAAGCTTAAGGTATTGGATGTTTTGTGCAACATATATCTGACCGTTATCCGCGGAACACCGGTTGTGGTTCAGCTGTTGATTTCGTTCTTCATCATATTTGTTTGGGCGAAGGATGGAACGTGGGTTGCAACGATAACTTTCGGTATAAACTCGGGCGCATACGTGGCGGAGATTATCCGTTCGGGAATTGTCGCCATCGATGCGGGGCAAATGGAAGCGGGACGCTCTTTGGGCTTGTCCAAAATTCAAACAATGAAAGAAATAATTTTGCCGCAGGCATTCAAGAACGTTTTGCCGGCTATAGGAAATGAAATGATTGCACTTTTAAAAGAAACCTCGGTTGCGGGCTATGTGGCTGTTACCGACCTTACAAAGGCGGCAAATCAAATTAAAAACACAACATACGATTCTATTAACCCGATTTTGCTGACGGCGATTGTTTATTTGGCAATCGTAATGCTTCTTACAAAGCTTCTGTCGGTTATGGAAAGGAGGCTGCGTAAGAGTGATAAGAGTTGAGAATATTCAGAAATATTTCGGTGACAATAACGAAATTCATGTTTTAAAGGGAATAGACGAGGTTATCGAAAAAGGCGAGCGCGTTGTTATTATCGGCCCGTCCGGCTCCGGAAAGAGCACATTTTTGAGATGCTTAAATCTCATGGAACAGCCAACGGACGGAAAAGTGTTTTTTGAGGGCAGAGAGCTTACCGACCCTAAGGTTAATTTAAATGAGGTAAGGCAGAAGATAGGTATGGTTTTTCAGCATTTTAACCTATTTCCGCACCTTACCGTTATGCAGAATATCACACTTGCGCCGGTTAAGCTGAAAAAAATGACCAAAGAGGAAGCGGAAAAGGAAGCCCTGCGCTTGTTGGAAATGGTGGGACTTGCCGACAGAAAGGATGCATATCCGTCACAGCTGTCCGGAGGTCAGAAGCAGAGAATTGCCATTGTCAGAGCACTCTGCATGAAGCCTGATGTAATGCTGTTTGATGAGCCTACATCAGCGCTTGACCCGGAAATGGTCGGTGAGGTTTTGGATGTTATGAAAAATCTTGCGGAGGACGGAATGACCATGGTGTGCGTAACTCATGAAATGGGATTTGCACGTGAGGTGGCAAACAGGATTTTGTTTATGGATGACGGAAAAATAACGGAACAGGGAACACCGGACGAAATTTTCACAAATCCGAAGAATGAAAGAACGAAAGAATTTTTGAGTAAGGTTCTTTAAATAAATACCTCATATAATCGGAATTAAACAGCTTATTTCGGCATATATTATGTATCGGGAATGTGTTTTTCGAAAATAGGAGGTAAAAATTATGAAAAAAGCTTTTGTAAGATTTTTTGCGTTGACCCTTTCGGCAGTGCTCGGAATATTTGCGCTTACAGCTTGCGGACAGAGTGCCGATTCCGCAAAGGATAATAACGGAGCGGCGGAGCAGATTGAAACAAAGATGGAAACAGAGAATAAATAAAAGGTGCGGTTTTGTTGTGCCGAGCCCGAGAAATCCTAAATTTCGGATTTCATCGGGCAAGGTGGAAACCGCACCTATTTAATTTGCTTTTAAAATGTGTATTCAAAACCGTCATAGCTCGTGAGGAAGTCTTCCTTTGCGGCACCTCGGCTTAGCTCGTCATGCAGAACATGACCGCCGTTGTGTGAAAAATGATTTATGCAAAAAACAGTGTTTTCATCAGCACAGCCGATTTCGATTAACCATTTTTTTAATTCAACATCCTGCTCAAAATTCATATGAGAATCGTAATCTATCGGGCCTATTCCGGCGGTGCAATCAAGAGAAGCGTAGTCAAACTTTATGCCGCAGTTTTCGAGGTAGCGCCGTGTTTCGTTCGGCAAGCACCCGGTATCGTTTGCGTAAAGCAGATTTTTTCCGTCTTTGGAAATTATATAGATATACGGCCCGCTGTAAACATCATGGCGCGCTTTTAACGGTACAACCTTATATCCACCGATGTCATATTCGGTAAAAGGCATAAGAGCGTGGAATTTTACAATGTCACCGGCGGGCGTTGCGAAGAGTATTTTAGAAAGCTTTTTTCTCACCGCTTCCGAACCGTATACGTGAAGCGGTTCGACACCGCTTTTTTTAGGAACGGCATATCCGATAGCTTTAAATTCAAATTCCGATTCGATAATGTGGTCACTGTGCGAATGTGTTATTAAGCAATGCTTAATTTTATGAAGCTCCAGACCTTGTGTCAAGACGTGATGGTAAGTGTCCGCCGAAAAGTCAATTAAAAGCTCGTCATCTATTATTGTTTGAGAACGTGTACGGAAGTCTTTGCCTTTGTTTTTGCGTGCTTGTTCACAAACATCGCAGTGGCAGAACATTGCAGGAATTCCCTCAGCCGCCGCTGTTCCGAGGTATTTTATTTTCATAATAATTCTCCTTTGGGTTATATTTTTTTAATTATAACACAAAGAAAACGGCTTTGCAATATTTTTTGAAATTAAACTTTGTACTTCTTGCGCTATTGAATTTTTTCAATGCACTCAAATATTCCGTTTACTACACCTCTTTGTTATTTCGGACTTGTAAACCCTTTGAAAAAAATTCCGCACACCTTTTCGCTTAACTTTCACATATAAGGCGAGTTGTCGAAGTTTTGCGGCTTTTACTTTGTAAAAGCCGACGAAACTTGCGACTTGCTTGAAGCCGCAAAACTACGGGTTTCAAAGGGTATCCCTTTGCGACTTTTCGCACTGTTGGTCGCTCAAAAGTACAAATATACAAAAAAACAGCACAATCGGATAGTCGAGGACATCATCTGCTGCATACAAGTGCGTTTTCTTTACCCTCGCCACCGCCTGCGGCGAAGCCTCTCCCAAATGGAGAAGCATTGGAGTGGTGATTTAGGCAGAAGTGGCGGAGAAGGGAGAAAATTTGGGCATTAGTAATGATCGGGATGAGGTAAAAATATACAAAGTACATTATATAAAAAATTGAAATTATTATATAAACACATTGACAAAGTTATTAAT
>CAYMBZ010000010.1:0-38277 GCA_964388835.1 uncultured Lachnospiraceae bacterium | reverse complement strand
GGTAAAAGATATTTCTGAGAAAAAAATGTTGATTTTGGTGATTAGTTATGATATAATGATTCGGAGCAACGTTTGAAATTGATAATTTGCCTGCGGAAAGCTTTGAAATCTGCGGTTTTGGCTGTAGGGGCTGGTTAATTCATGTTGCGCAAGCGGCAATTCACAGTGAAAGCGGTTAGTGATAATTTTGTTTGTCAAACAATTAAAAATTACGGCATCCGAATTGTTTGCTGATTTTATAATAACAGCAAGCTTCGAAAATACCGGGAGATAGGTTCCTTTACATAACGATGGCTTGGATATGGGATAGAATGGAGATGTTTTTTTGAAAGAACAGCTGAGCATGACCGAAATAATAGATATGCTTATACGCAGATGGTGGATTCTGGCACTTGCCGCGATTTGCCTGAGCGTGAGCACATTTATCTATACGCAAATTTTTGTTGACCCCTTGTACAGAACAGACGGAACACTTTATGTAAATGCACAGAGGACGCAATCCAGCGATGTTTCTCAGAGCGATATGGCGGCATCGCAGACCCTTGTTTCCACTTATAAGGAAATCCTGAACAGAAGAACTTTTCTTGCGCAGGTTGCGGCGGATATTGATAACCGATATGCGGTGAATGATTTGAAAAATATGATTTCCATGAGTTCGGTGAATGAAACCGAAATTTTGGAAATAAAGGTTACCGGAAAGGTGCCGGAGGATGTGTACGAAATATGTCACAGTGTTTTGACTCATGCCTCGGATGAACTGATAAGAGTTGTTAATGCCGGGTCGGTAAAAATTTTGGATGACGGTCAGGTGCCCGAAACACCTGTTTCACCGAATGTAAAGCAAAACACACTTATCGCGTTTTTGGTTGGATTGGCTTTGGGAGCGTTGATAGTGGTTCTTTTGGAGCTGTTCGACACGCGCATTAAGTCGAGAGATGATATTGTAAGCAGATACAAAGAACCGTTACTGGGCGAAATACCTGAGCTGATTGTTAAAAAGGCAGGTGCGGATAAATGAACATATTGAAATTGATAGGCGACTTTAACGTTAAAAAGGCGAATAACCGACGTGAAGATGCAACTGTCCGCAGAGCCAATACCCTTTTGGAAGAGGACAGTGACTTTATCGTCCAGGAAGCGTATAAAACAACGAGAACAAATGTGCGATTTGCACTCAGTTCGGAAAAGGGCTGTAAAAAGATAATTCTTACCAGTGCGAGCCCGGGAGAGGGAAAAACGACCACATGTCTTAATCTCTCAATTGCGTTTGCACAGACGGAAGCAAAGGTTTTGGTTATAGATGCCGACCTGAGAAAGCCGCGTATTTACCGACATTTGTCAATCGAAAGAGAAAACGGCTTGTCCGACATTTTATGCGGCTTAATTGATTTGGATAGAGCTATAAAGCGTTGCGATAAGTATAATTTGGATTGTATCACATCGGGGCAGATTCCGCCAAATCCGGCAGAGCTTTTGTCCTCGGATGATATGGAACAGCTGATTGATGAGCTGACAAAGAGATACGATTATATCTTTATAGATACACCTCCCGTAACGGTGGTTACCGAAGCGGCGGCTATGGCGAGATGGGCGAGCGGTGTTATTCTGGTTGTAAGACAAAATAATACAATACATGAGTCAATCGAAAGAGCACGTGAAAATTTGAAAATGGCGGAGGCTAAAATCCTCGGATACATTCTGAATGACGTTGACGTTTACGGTTACGGCTACGGTTCGTATAACAACGGATACCGCAAACGCTATAGGCAAAATTACAGCTACGGCTACGGTTATGGCTACGGTTACGGCTATGGCGAAGGTTACGGCTACGGTTATAAAGAAAAAATGCGTGCCGAAAAGGCGGAAGAGAGAGCGAAAAAATCGGGCGGTAAAAGCACGAAAAAGCTCTCGGCGCTTTTAAACAAGGCAAGCGACAGCAAAAAGAAGAAAAAATAATTATAAAATAACACTGTATTTTGAATGAGTGAGGCAAGCCCCTTCATCAGACGAAATGTCTGATGAAGGGGCGTTTTGTTTGCGGAAGATTTTGTTATGTATTTGATTATGGTAAATACCTTGTTTCAAAATGCGGTACAATCGTAGGTAAAAATAGAAGTTCTTGATTTTAACAGGCGGTGATTAGGTAGAATATATTACTCAGTCCGTATTGGGATTTTCAATACATTTTAGAGAAATAACGAAAACGCACAGAGCGTGTTGTGGGGGATTGAAAAACAATATTACCGATGTAATGAGAATAGCAAAGTTCCGTCTTTTTTTGTGTCTGCGTTTTAATATTCGACAAGGTGCGCAGGATGTGGAAAATGTGATATTACGGCGGGCTTGTTCGGTATAAAATGAGAATGAATAAAATGCTGTTATACCGCAATTGATTCCTTGTAGAGCTTTGGTGGCGTTTTGGATATTGAGTGTGCATTTTGGAGATAGACAAAATAAACAAGCGCGTGTTAAAATATTTATATAGTTTTTGTGAATGTTTAAACATGAAAGGAGAAACAAATATGAAAAAAAGATTATCACTGATTTTGGCTGCATCGATGATGCTTGCGGCAGTAGCCGGTTGCGGTCAGGAAAAACAAACGGCAACGGAGGGTCAGACGGTTATTAACGTAGCAAACTGGCCGGGCAAGGAAAACAAGGACAGCTACGAGCTGATGGAGAAGTGGAAATCGGAATTTGAGGAAGCAAATCCCGACATCAAAATTGAAACATCAACATATGCGTATGCAACCGACACTTTCCTACCGAAGGCAATGGCGGGTCAACTTCCGACACTGTACCAGACCTATTATACTGAAATCGAAAAAATCATTGATGCGGGTTATGCCGCAGATATCAGCGGAATGATGGATAAGTTCGGAATGAGCGAAACGCTTTCGGATACAGTGCGCGATGTGGTTGAAAAAGACGGAAAATATTATGCGGTTCCCACACAGCTGTATTTGCAGGGCATTATATGTAACGTGGAGCTATTCAAAAAGGCGGGTCTTGTTGATGGGGAAGGAACACCTATATTCCCATCGAACTATGATGAACTTATTACAACCGCAAAAACAATCAAGGAAAAAACAGGAGCGGCAGGGTTTGCACTTCCGACAACCTCAAACCAGGGCGGATGGCACTTTATGAACATCGCATGGTCAAACGGCGTTGAATTCATGGCTAAGGAGAACGGCAAGTGGGTTGCAAAGTTTGATACTCAGGCATGCTATGACACCTTGCAGTACATAAAGGATTTGAAGTGGGAATATGACGTACTTCCGACAAATGCGTTTATGAACATGTCTGACCTTGAAACACAGCTTGCAACAGACCAGCTTGCAATGTATTTCAGACCGGCGGATAACTCCGCTCCGCTTATCACAAGCTACGGAATGAGCAGGGACAATATTGCACAAGCAAGAGTTCCGGAGGGTAAAGCGGGAAGAGTCGCTCAAATGGGCGGTACTGTATATATGATAGCAAACAATGCAACAGAGGCTCAGATTGAAGCATGCGGAAAATGGCTTGAATTTATAGGAGTATCGCCGAAACTTGCGGAAAATGCGGAAGAGCAGGCAAGAGACCACGCACAAATTCAGCTTGATGCGGGATATGTTGTAGGTATAAAAGATTTGCAGATCTGGAACACACCAGAGCGCAATGCAATGATTGAAAAAATTAATGCGGAATTCTGCAACATAAACAGAAAATTCTTTGAAGATTACGAAAAATATGACACGGTTACAATACATCCCGAGGAACCGGAAAAATGCCAGGAGCTTTACAGCATTATCGATTCCTGCATACAGGCTGTTATCACAAACAAGGACGCGGATGTTGAACAGCTGATTCATCAAGCGGCGCAGGATTTCCAGGTAAACTACTTGGATAAGATTTCGGCAGATTCGCTTTAATTCAAGAGGAGAGGTTATACACGTGAAAACGGTTGAAAAAAATGGCAAAAAAAGACATCATGGATTGGCAGCGGCGGCAACACGTCAAATATCTGCATGGACATTGATATTACCCGCACTGTTGATATTGACACTTACGGCGTGGAGACCGCTTGTAATGGGAATAAAAATGGCGTTTATGAACGGAGATGGTACGCAGTTTGTAGGCTTTGAGAACTTCAGAACGGTTATAAGCGATACGCTGTTTATGCAATCTTTAAAAAATACGGTTTCCTATGTGGTTTGGTCGCTTATAATAGGAATGGGATTGCCGGTTATAGTGGCAATTATGCTGAATGAAACGGTACATATGAGCGGAGTATTAAAATCCGCTCTGTACCTGCCACAGGTAGTGCCAACTATATCTGCATCATTACTTTGGTACTTTGTTTATATGGCGGACGGTTCCGGGCTTTTAAACCAGGTTCTCGCAATTTTCGGAATACCGGCACAGATGTGGCTTCAGAATGAAAAATTGACAATCCCCCTGATCATAATTTCCATGACATGGCGCGGTTTCGGATTTACGGCGATTATGTATCTGGCAAGTTTGCAGGGAATTAACCGTGAGCTGTACGAGGCGGCGATGATAGACGGAGCGGGATTAATCAAAAGAACCGTTAAAATAACGCTCCCGCATATGTACCCGATGATTCTTCTCTTTGCTATAAATCAGGTAAAGAACATATTTAATATCATGACAGAGCCATTGGCAATGACGGGCGGAGGACCGAACAATGCATCGCTAAGTTTGGGCTTGCAGAGCTATAAATATGCGTTCCAATATTTCAGAATGGAAGAATCGGTGGCACTGTCCACTTTAATGTGGTTGATTATTCTCTTGTTTACCGCAATATATATGGTAGCGGACAAAAAACTTGAGCAATAGATGAGGAAAGGAAAACAGTACAACTATGAAAAAGTGGTTTAAAAGAGAAAAGGGGAGCAAGTGGTCGAGAAAAGAAAAAGGCGCAATAATGCCTATAGAGCTGAGAAGCACACGCACAAAGGCAGTGTATTTTATAAATCTTACAATTTTGATTTTAATTGCGCTTGTCTGCATACTTCCGGTAATATGGCTGTTTCTGACCTCGCTTAAAACGGTAAAGGAAATATATCAAATTCCGCCGACGCTTCTTCCGGAAAAATTCGATATAAGCAAAATCGGCAGAGTATGGAACAAAATGAATTTCTTCAAATATTATTCCAACAGCTTCCTGCTTTGCGGTGGAGATATAGTCTTTGACGTTTTGGTCAGCGGCTTGGCGGGATATGTACTTTCCAGATTGCGCCCAAAGGGAATAAAATGCGCACAAATGGCAATATTTCTCACAATGATGGTTCCGGGAACAGTTACAATGGTTCCGCTTTTTAAAACATTCTTGGATTTGCCGTTTTTACATATTTCATTGGTAGACAGCTATCTGCCGATGTGGATTATGGCGGGCGGAAACACCTTTAACATGCTTTTGTTTAAGAGTGCATTTGATTCTATTTCAAAGGAATATGTCGAGGCGGCGCAGATTGACGGTTGCACCAATTTGGGGATTTTTGCAAAAATTATTTTGCCGCTTTCTCTGCCTATTATAATGGTAGTGGCAATTTTAGACTTTACCGGAGCATGGGGAGACTTCCTTTATCCGTATCTGCTCATTCAAAATAAGGATATGTACCCCGTTGCGGTAAAAATATATGACCTAAAGGTTAGCGGAAGCGGAATTATGGTAGACGAAAATATGATAATACTCTTCTTAAGTATTATCCCGCCGATAATCCTGTTCATTTTCTTCCAAAAGCAGATGATGAACGGCGTGAGCTTCAGCGGAGTTAAAGGCTGATGAATAAAATGAGGAGAACCGTATTTATGAAATTTAAATATATTGTCCCTGTAATGCTTACGGCTTTAATGCTGTGCACGTCGGCACATGCCGCAACTGATGCGGTAGATGACAATCTTGTTAAAAAAAGCGATACCAGAAGGACGGATGACTATACAAGTTTAAGCTACGGCGCGATAACCACTGACCTTATGATTTCGCAGTCAACCTCGGTAAGAGTGTCCGGAGGAATTGAAGTAGGAATTCCCGCGCTTGCGATGGATGCGGAGGTGGATTTTCGAGAGGATGCCATTGACGGCGCATGCGGAGACGGCGGAGCGGAAATCGGAATCGGCATATGGATTGACAGGTGCGGGGAGATAAAGCTTGCGGCAAAGCTTTCCGAAACAAGTGCGACGGAGCTGTGGAGCACATCCGACGTACCGGACTACATATACATACAGGTTATCACTCAAAATGGCAGAGTTTCTACATATATTAATAATGAATTGGTAAATACGGTTGCCGCAGGCGAACGAATCGCATTGCCAAAGCTATATTTTACCGAGGCATACTGTGGAATTGACGATGTTTCCTGTACACCGATTTCGGCGGCAGAGGCGGTAAACGCCGCGGAGGATTCCGATATTGAAGCGACGATAAAGGGCATTGTGGTGCAAAGCGGAAAATTTGACTATACTTTGTTGCCGATATGTGACCGAAACGCAATAAGTGCCGAAATTCTTGCGGGCATACCGTATACAAGTGACAGTGCATTTTTTGAGGCGTATGCTGATGCGTTGGAAAGCGCGGTAACTGCCGGAGGTGACGGGTATGAACTTTTATGGAAAGAGGATTTTTCAAACTTCAGCACTGCAAAATGGAGTGAGATAGGAAGCTTACATTCTCGCGCAATCGGTGACGAGAAAATTTTTTCCGATCTCGATAGGAAAAGCATTAATATACGTGATGAAAAAGCATCTGCCGGATTTTTGGGAGCAAGCCATGTGGGCGGAGACTTGAATTATATTAAAAGAGATGTGTCATCAGCAAACTCAATTGTAACTTGTTACTTTTACGATGTGATGAATGACAATGTAGCCGCTTATTATACTATCGGGATAAACGGTAAAACATGGATAGGTAGAAGTGATGGTACGGATTTTTATACCTATGCAGCGGGCGGAGAGCCTACATGGACCGGTGTTAGAAAATCCGCAATGTGGCACAAAGTTGAATTTGATGGAATTTCAGAACCCGGAACAACAAAAATGTATCTTGACGGAACTTTAGTCGGAACGTCGAGTGAGCCGATAGAGTATGTTCAGATTGGAAATCCGTGGATTGAGAATAATTATAACGTTGTTTACATGGATTGTGTATCGGTTGCAATCCCGGAGACGAAAAAAGAAAAGCTGGTAATCAAAAACGGAAATACCGAAATTACCGACGGCAAACTCCCGAGTACGGGAAATGTAACGGTTGCGGTGGAAAATTCAAAATTTGAAAATGAGTATGTAATTGCGGCATACAAAAACAAAAAACTTGTATCGCTTACGGTGCTTACAAAGGCACAGCAAGCGGGCGGCGTGCTTTCACAAACTGTCGGAACGGACGGGGCGGATATGCTGAAAGTCTTTAAATGGGACGGTATAAACAGTATGAATTCTATGTGCAAAAGCACGATTCTTACAAAATAACAACCGTTTATAAGGGAAAAGTTTTTTATAAAACGGATGTGATAAATTTACACAAAATAGGAGCAAAGTATTACCGCAACCCTGATGAAAATACATACTTAAACGCGGTGAGCTTAAGCCCTTAAAAAAAACCGGGAGGTGGAGCAAAGAAATTTATATATAAAAATATTCGGTCAAATTTAGAAAGGAAGGAAATTTTATGAAGAAAACTTTAAGAAAAGTAATCTCGGTTTTGTCAGCGGCGGCAATTTTCGCATCAATTGCGGTTCCTTGCGCTTTTGCGGAAAATGAACTGTTTGACAAAATGAATACGGCTACAGAGGCTCAAATTGCTTCTGTTTTGCAGGAAGTTGTTACAGCATCGGGCAAGCTTGATTATACAATTCTTCCTGAGTGTGACAAAACGGCTGTTGAAACAAAAATGTATGATATGGCAGGCGGTTTCGAATCAAACGAAGAAGTTTATGTGGCATATCAGAAAGCGCTTGAGAGCGCAACCCGCGTGGATGAGGATAAGTACGGCACTTTATGGGTAGAGGATTTCTCAAACTACAGCACAGCAAACTGGACAACGACTGGTAATACCAAGGCGGAACAGGTAGGTAATAATGAATATATCCCGTATCCTGGCAACCCGCTAAGGAGATATTCTCTCAATATTACGGATGAGAGTTATTCTTTGGTGTACGGTGCGGGTGATGTTGCGGTGTGCGGCGCAAACGGCGAATATTCCTTTACAAGAGCTATAGCGGAACCGAAGTCAATCGTAACCGCATATATCTGCAGCGGAAACGATCAAGGAGGTCGTTCTTTCTCGGTAAGAGTAAGTGAGTCGATTTGGATAGGCTCAAATGGCAACGGCTCAACATACAGCTGGGCAAATGGAAGTGATATGCTGGGCAGTGAAATTTTAATCGATACCGAAAGCAAATGGCACAAGTTGGTATTTGACGGAATGGCAGAGGACGGCAAGGTTAAAATATATTATGACGGAACTTTGGTAGGCACGGCAACGGGAAGCATTGAGTATCTTCAAGCGCAAAGCTGGGGAGGCAGCGGATATCATTATCTCTTCTTGGATAATATCTCGGTCGCTGTAAACAAGTCGGTACTTGAAAAACCGACACTTGAACAGATAAACAGCGGAATAGTAAACGAAGGAACAATTGGCGAGGCACTTTCCGAATCGGATAAGGCGGTATTTACATCTCTTCCGCAATGTGACAGAACGGAGCTTGTAAAAATAATAAGTGACAATACTCCGTATACGGATGCGGAGGCGTTCCTAGCAGCATATAAAAAAGCATTTAAGTTTACAACATTCGTAAATACAGATAAATATGACACACTTTGGGCAGAGGACTTTTCAAATTGGGATATCAATGATTGGCAGATCGGCGGTGCATTAAAGAACGGTTCGATCGGAACGGAAAAGATTTATGAAGATCCGGCACGTCAGTATTTCGGTAACGAGGAAAAGGCTTCCGCGGCGTTTATGGGAACGACTGATAACGACAATAATACAAATTACATAAAGAGAGCAGTTACGGGTGATAATGCTATCGCAACCGTTTATTTCAGCGATTCCATGAATCAGGTTGGAAGTTACAGCATTAAGGTAAATGACAAAACGTGGATAGGAAAAACCGGAGATGAGGGCTTCTACAAGTTCAGCGAGGGTGACGGAAATGTAGCTTCAACCGAAGTTGCGGCAACTACCGGTTGGCACAAGGTTGTGTTTGATTCAATCGATGTTCCGGGAACGACCAAAATGTATCTTGACGGAACACTTGTGGGAACATCACAGGAAGCTATCAGCTATGTTCAGGTAGGTAACGAATGGAATGACGGTGGCTGGAACTATGTATGGATGGATAACATCTCCGTTGCAACGGTAAATACATCAAAGCTTCTCAACGCGTTTTATGCAAACCCGAGCGATGAAACGCTTGAAACCTTGTTTAAATGGATTAACAAGGAAAGTGCACCGTATAAGGCGCTTCCGAAGCCGGACAGAGATGATATCATTGAGGCACTTTTAAAGGAAACAATAACAGACTTAACCGCGTTCGGCACAAAATATCAGGCGGCATATGATGCGGTATTTACGGTAGATACAAGCAAGTATGATGTTGTGTGGACAGAGGATTTCAAAAACTTCAGCGAAGAAAACTGGACGGTTAACGGAGCACCGCAAGCGAAAGCTTTCGGAACAGAGTGGCTTTACGATGATCAGCCTCGTCAATATTTCGGAGAAGCAGACAGGGCTTCTGCGGCTTTTGTAGGCGGTGCATTGACGGACGGTGGACCGCAGAAAAACTATATTACAAGACCGGTTGCAAATTCAAACTCTATTGTAACAGCTTATTTTAACGATAGCATGAATGATAGAGTTTCACAATACTACGCTGTTTGGGTAAATGATAACACATGGATAGGCGCAAACGGCGTACAGGCAAACTACAGCTATGCTGCAGGAGGAGCAAGTGAAGCAACCACCGTGCAGAAGAGTGCAAATACCTGGCACAAGGTTGTATTTGACGGCTTGACAACTCCGGGAACGACAAAGATGTATCTTGACGGAATATTGGTGGGAACATCTTCCGAGAGTATCAAATATGTAAAACTCGGTAATGATTTTATCTGGGAAGACTTTAACATTGTTTATATGGACAGCATTTCGGTTGTAACCGAAACGGCGGAGGCTATTGCAGAACGTCTTGCTGGATATAATGACAATCCGTCACAAGACGCGCTTGTTTCACTCATGGGCGACATGGGAAAGGATTCGGGAGTATTTAACTCACTTCCGGAATGTGACAAAGCGGAAATAGTTAGCGTACTTGGAAAAAATACACCGTATGATACAGTTGAAAAACTCGCTACGGCATATCAGAAAGCATTTGAGACGACGATTACATATGATTCGGCAAAGTATGCTCCACAGTGGACAGAGGATTTCTCGGGAGTTCTGTCCAATGAATGGATTGTTGGCGGTACCCTTAAGGGTAACGCTGTAGGGACAGGATATCTTGAAGGAATAGGTGACCAGCCGCGTCAAAGTATCGGAGCAGGCAGTGAAGAGTCTTCAATCGGCTTTACCGGCACAAGCCTTAACAACGAGCGGATAAACTATATTAAGAGAGTTATTGACGAACCAAAATCAATCGTAACGGCATATTTCTATGATATGCAGACTGACGGTGTCGGACTCTATTCGGTTAAGGTAAACGACAATACTGTTATAGGCAGAAGCGGTGGCGACCAGTATTATTCATACAAAATATCGGGAGCGGATTTTGCACTTACCAATGTAGCTATAACTAAGGCATGGCACAAGGTTGTATTTGACGGCTTAACAACTCCGGGAACAATCTATATGTATCTTGACGGAACATTGGTGGGCACATCGACCGGCGATATAGAATACCTGCTCCTCGGAAATGAGTATGAGAATCAAAACTATACCGTTGTATGGATGGATAACGTTTCGGTTGTAACCGCTAAGCAGGATGAAAATGTTTCTATCAAGAGTAAGGGTAAAGAAATCGAAGTACTTCCTACATCGGGACAGGTAATTGTTTCTTTGGAAAATGCTGACGGTACGGGTGAATATGCGGTTGCACAGTATCTTGGAGGCAAGCTTATAAGCATCGAAAAGCTTACCGGCGACAGCACTGTAAGAGTAAATGCAACAGATGTCGATAAAATCAAGGTATTTAAGTGGAACAGCCTTAAGGATATGGCACCTTTAAAGACAGCTATTACGTGCACACGATAAGCGCGTATTGAGATAACAAAAATAACAGAAAGGCTAACGACTATATGAAAAAAATTATCAAGTCAATTATGTCTTTCGGATTATCGCTGGCTATCACCGCGGGGGCAATGCCTCCGCCGGCGATGGCAACGGGAAACTTTGAAAGTTACCTGGACAGCGAAAATTTGAGGGCATATTATGAAGCATTACCGCAATCAGACAGAACTAAAATTGCGGAGGAAATGGCAAAGCAGAATTTCAGCGATGGGACAACCTTTCGTGCTTGCTATGAAGATGTGTTTAACAGTGTTGTAGACCTTGAAGCTTCGGGGGACTACGTTGAAATTATAAAAGATGACTTTGAAAGCGGAAATGTAAGCTCTGGATGGACAAAAAACGGCGATGACATGGTTGAGGATACCGATTCCGTTTCTTTTGACGGCACGGGTACAAAGGCATACGCTGTATACGGCGGAAGAGGCGACGGTAGTAATACCTGGATTAAAAAGGATATCGGAGACCGCGACGGCGTAAAGGCAAGCTTGTACTTTTACGACACTCTTGCTGAGAATACACGTTCGGGATTCGGTATTGCTGTGGCGGATAATTTTATCTTCGGTGTTTACAGAGGCGCATCAAAGTACAGCTACAGCGTAAATACAGGAACCGATTGGACAGAAACCACACTTACAAGAAGCGAGGGATGGCATAAATTTACTGCCGAATTTTCGGGCACAACACTTAAGTTGTATCTGGACGGTACAGAAGTTTATTCCGGAACGCAGAGCTTTGACTATCTTAAGATAGGTAACTTATGGAGCATAAACGGCGATGATTACTATGCGGTTGACAGGGTATCGGTAATCGGAACAAGAGTGCTTTCATGGGAAGAAAAGTTTAATGCACAGACAATCACCAAAGATATTGTAAAGGGTTTACTGGCATCAGCACAGGCTCAGGTTTTTGAACAACTGCCGGAGTGTGACCAAAACGATATAGTTGCGCGTATGGAGGCAAACAAGCCATACAGCAGTGAAGAACAGGTTAAGGCTTATTACAAAACCGTTCTTGAGGCGGTTACCATGTATGACCCGCAAAAGAGCGGATTGGTATTCCACGAAGGTTTTGGAGAAAGTGATTGGTACACAAGTTGGGAATCCGCGAAGCTTCCGTCAACGGCAAATCCATGGCTGGGAAACTATACCTTCAACCTGGACATAACGGGCAGAGAGCAAAAGAGTGCGGTATTCTGGGGTAAGAGTGTTGGTGCAACAAATGATGCACAACAGTATGTAACCGGCGACAATCAGAATATTAAGCGCACCGTACCGAAGAATTCTACCATAGTTGCATATTTCTATGATGTTATGAATGCTGATATTCCGTATTTACAGTTCAAGATAAATGAAAAGATGGCAATTGGTATGAATGAGTGGGGAAACTACTACTATACTTTGGACAGCGGAACGTCGTGGAAAGACTTTACAACGCCGGTAACACGTTCTAAAGGATGGCACAAGGTTGTATTTGACGGAACATCAACTCCGGGTAAGGTGACCGGTTATTTTGACGGTGTTGCGGTATTTACAGAAACCGGAGAAACCGAATATATTGCAATCGGTTCATGGGAAGGTGCCGGTAACTTTAACTGGTACTGCGTGGATAACATTACGGTTTCAAGAAAATTTGTGCCGGTTGCGTCAGATGTAAGAATTGTTGACAACAACAATTACATTACGGCGACATATAACTATTCACATACCGGTTCGATTGCTGAGGGTTCACCTAAGTATCAATGGTATAAAGAAAACGAAAATAACGAGTTTGTTAAAATTGAGGGTGCTACAGGTAGGGATTATTACTTTGAGATGCCTGAGGACTCAAACAAGAAATTTAAGGTTTCGGTAACTCCGACCGACATAAACGGCACAGTTGGTGACGAGGAAATGTCAGCGGAATTTACCGAGAGATATATGACGGGTATTATGCCGAATGTGACTTCGGTTACGATTTCCGGCACAAACACTGTAGGCAATACGCTTACAGCAACATATACCGCAACAGGCGCCGGTGGCGCAGGAGCGGGAACGGATAAGTACCGTTGGTATTTATCTGATGACGGTTCTCAATGGACACAAATCGAGGGAGCGACAGGCAAAACTTACACTATAGAAGTAAATGCTGTAAGGGCATATATTAAGTGCGAAGTCAGCGTTGCGGGTCCTGAGGGCACATACAGCAATTGGATGACAAGCGACAACAATATTTTGGATAATTCTTCAATAGTTGAAATGATTTGTGCTGTCCAGAGCTTTAACGAAACAGGAAAAAATGCTTTAATGCTCAAGCTTTTGGGCAAGTGCGACCCGAGCTTTAACGGATATTCCGAGGAATTAAGAAGAAAAATCGCGGTTGCGGCAATAACGGCAAATATTCAAACAGCGGCAGATTATGATGCGCTGGTGGCAGGTGTTATAAGCGGGGCAATAAACGTAAGTACGGACGGAATTGATTTTTCCAATAAGCCGATTGCAAATATCGGTACAAGCGGCGGTACAATAGGTGATATCACCTTTACCGATATTGAATCTGTTCCGTGGGCGAAAGAGGCAATTTTGGCTCTTCGTCGGAAAGGAATCATTTCGGGTTATACCGAAACGGAATTTGCACCGAACGGCAATATTACAAGAGCGGAATTCATCACTCTTCTTGTAAAAACATTCTATGAGCTGAATCCATCGGCTTCTAACAGCTTTACCGATATACCGGCAGGAAGCTGGTATGAACGGTATGTTGCAACAGCTGTAAGCGAGGGATTGGCTTCCGGCAGAAGCGATTCCACATTCGGCCCCAATGAGCCGATAACACGTGAAGAAATGGCATTGTTCTGCGCAAGAGTTTTGAGTGCGGGAAAATGCTATCTTAACGATATAAAGGAATTCACAGCATTTGTGGATTCAAACGAAATTTCCGAATATGCCTATGACAGTGTTGTAAGTGTATTTAAAAAAGGAATTATGAGCGGTGTGGGTGAGAACTTCTTCATCCCGCGCGGAAACGCCACACGTGCTATGGCGGCACAAGTAATCTATCTCATGCTTGGCAAGCCTCAGGGCGATACAGAGCAAGATATGAGCGGCGTTGTGTTTGAAAATTTTGAAAACGGTTCTACCGGAATCTTCCAAAACGGATATGCGGATATGAGCGATGTGGGAGCTTTGAAACTGGGCAATACCGCCTACAGCGGCACAACCTCGGTAATCTTCCGCGGAAAAGCTGCCGCAACCGTTTCAGCAGGGGACAATCGTTATTTCAGAATTATGTTCTACGATGCAAACGGCCCGATGGACGGTGTTGACGGATGTCTTATCGTTGAGGGTGATAAAGAAACCTACTCAATTGGTGCAAATACAGGAAAAGGCGCATATAACTATGGCTTGTATTATCAGTGCAGAGTAGGCGATACTTGGTATGAAACAGGTATGATAAAGACTGTTGGTTGGCATGAATTTGCAATCGATATGTCAACTCCCGGAAAGGTTGATATGTACATGGACGGACTTCTTGTCAAGTCTTTTGCAGATGAGGGAACTATTCCGGAGAGAGTTGTTATTGGTAACTTAAACGACGGTATATACGGAAAATATAACTGCTACGGTGATGATTTCGCAATGGCAAAGGACAAGAAAACATTTGAAGCGTACATGAGCAGTACAAGTATCACCGGCAATGCCTTGATAGGCAGTGTTGCAGTAGATATCAGTACTCTTGCGGATAATGTGAAAGACAAGGCACGCTTGCTTAATTCTTTGTCGATTCTACCGATAAGTACAGGCGGCGGAGAGCTTCCGCAAGATACTGTTACAAGAGAAGAGTTGGCATATTTGCTGAGCGGTATGCAGAACGTGAGTGCGGCTCACAAAAAGGCGGCAAAACAGAACTTCAGCGATGTTGCGGTTGACAGATGGTCTGCGGGATATATCGCTGATGCGGTTGAAAAGGGCTTCATTACGGCTGAGGATAAATATTTTATGCCGGAGGAAGATGCAAAGACAATTGATGCTTTGCGCGCGGCACTTGTTCTTTTGGGATACGGCGATGTTATTTCGGGAGATAAAGATGCAATAATTTCTGCGGCAACGGCTGCCGAAATTACCGACGGCGTTCTCGGAAAAGAAAATCTGACATGGGAAGCCGCAATCAGACTTATGACAAATGTTCTTGAGGCAAGAGTTTTGGGAGTTACATTGAAAACAAGCATTTCATTCTCTCAGAGCGATGTTTCGTACATGAATTACAAGTTTGACCTTTATGAAATCAAGGACATCGTAAACGGTGTATACGGCGGTGAATTTACTTCCGAGACACAGCTTGCGTATGATGAGATGCTTATCGGCAATTACCTGATTAAGACGGATAACAAGTCGGTGAGAGAATATCTGGGAACAGAGGTTAAGGCATATATTTATGCCGACAAGGACACCGATGAAAACACCCTTTTGTACATAACTGACAATGGCAAGAGCAAGGTGATAGCGATAAGAGCGAGAGATGTCCTCGAAGCAAAAAATAATCAGCTTGCCTATGCTGAAAGTAACAGACGCAAGACGGTTAAACTTTCAAAGACCTTAAAAGTTATCAAAAACGGTGAATATCTCTTTGGTTACACTGACAGTGACTTTATGTTTGATATCGGAACCGTAAGATTGATAGACGGACAGGGTGATGGTACATATGAATGCGCAGTGATAGAGAATTATGTTCCGATAAAGGTAGGAGGATATGACACAAATGCACAAACGATGCGCGATGAATACAGTGAATCGTTCTTCAGTTTGAGTGAGGCTGAAATGGTAACCGAAGCCTACAGCAAAAAGGCATACCCCGAATCCTTTGAAATCGGCGATGTTGTTCTTGCGGCAATTTCAGACAGTGGAAAGTTTGCCGACTTTATAAAAGCAACGGACAGCATACAGGGTACAATCACAAAATTTGACGGCGAGTATGTTTACATAAACAGTGAAGAGTATGAAGTTGCAAAGGCATTTGAGAACTTTGTAAACCGAAAGAGTAACGGTCTTTTGGATGCGGGCTGTGAAGCGGTATTCTTGCTGGATACTTTCGGAAACATTGTCGGAGTAGAGTCACATGTTGCATCGGGTTCGGTATATGCATTTATTTCAAAGATATGGCTGGATGATGTTGAGGACGTTGTAAGAATGAAGCTGTTTACCGATAAGGGTTCATTCATTACGGTTGAAGCAGATCCGAAGATTAAGATTAACAACGTTAAATCCGAACCGGAGAAACTTCTGGAACTTAAGCCTCAGCTTATAAGATACGCGCTCAGCGGCAAAACCTTAAAGAGCATTGAGCTTGCGGATGAATCACACAAGAGAACTCAAGCTTTCATGGGCGATGACACATTGAAAGGCTCGGATAAGTTCTGGCTGTATTACAGCGGTGATATCAATTTCTGGGATTGGTATCATTTCGGTACGGTAATCGACACAACAAACAGCCCGAAGATGATAATAGTGCCTGAAGAGGGAAAAGAGAATGAAGAGGACGGATATCAGCTGTCATCCTTTGGTGAAGAATTCGAGAATAATGCAACTTACAACATAATGGCATATGATGCGGATGAATTCAACCGCGTGCAGATTATGGTATATCGTCCCAAGAGTGCGTTAAATGATAATCCGGATCCGCATAAGAATGTTGTCGACACACGCGTATTCGTTGTTGAAAAGCTTACTACGGAGCTGAATGAAGATGGAGATGTTGTTCAGATTCTTCATGGTTGGGAAGGCGGCGCTAAAAAGGCGTACGAGGTTGCAAAAGATATTGACTTTAATGAATATAAGCGTAATAATGTTGGCTATAGTACCGATTGGAAATTTGGTGACTGTCTCATTATCGGATATAACCGTAAAGAAAAAGTAAACGGTGCATGGATACCGAAGAAAGTAGTAACGGACATAGTTACATACCATACGCCTGATGAAGCGGATAAAAGAATGTATGTGTATTCGGATGGTGAAAGTCCGTACACAGTATTTGCAAGAAATTTCGGTTCGGACTATTATGCGCCGGAATATGCGGCATTCTGGTTCGGAAAAATTCTGAGTGCCGGTGATAGCGGAATTATAGTTGAGGGTAGGGACGGAACGCGTCTTATAACTCAAAAAGCATGGTTCACAACACTTGTTGTAAATCGTTCGGATAAGACCGTTGAAATAGGCTCGGCGGCAGACCTTGTTCCGGGAAGAGAAGTTTATGCTTATGTTTATCACGGAAAGCCATATGATTTGGTTGTATTTGTAGATTAAGAGGAGAAAGACATGAAGATAAAGAAACTATTAACAGCATTTGCTGTGGCGGCATGCACAATTTGTGCCGCAGGCAGCGCATATGCTGCGACATACTACGTATCTCCTAACGGAGATGATGCTGCATCCGGTACTGCGCCGGATGCGGCATGGGCATCCGTTGATAAGGTATCGCAAACAACCTTTCAGCCGGGTGATAAAATTTTGTTTGAAGCAGGCGGCGTATGGGAGGGTCAATGCTATCCAAAGGGTAGCGGCGAAGAAGGAAATCCCATATACATCGGAAAATACGGCGATGGCGCAAAGCCGATAATCAATGCTAATGTTGATGGATTACGTACCGGCGGAACGGTTACACTTTACAACCAAAGTTGGTGGACTATCGAGGATTTGGAACTGACAAACAATGGAGAGGGATATCAGTGGAAGTACGGATTGTCGGTATATGTTGAGGGTATGATAGGTGAAGGCTATGTTGTAAGAAACGTAACCGTTCACGATGTAAACGGTGGAAGCCTTACTGTTACCGAAAGAGCCGATAACGACCCGCACTGGAATGGTGGTATTGTTATCCGTGCGGAAGCAATCGGTAAAGAGGAGTGTCATGTGGATAATGTCCTCATTGAAAACTGTGAGGTATATGACGTAAAGCGAAGCGGTATTCTTGTTGTCTCGAACTGGAATTCGCCGATTGCATTGACCGAGCCGGGATATGGAAAAGAAACGGTTGTGCGCAACAACATTTTGCACAATATTTTCGGTGACGGTATCGTCATTGTAGGTCAGGACGGCGGTTTGGTTGAGCATAACGTCGCATATGACACAAACATGATGTCATATACGGGGGAAATGCCTACCGTAAATGTCGGAATTTGGGCAATACACAGCAATAACATCACTTTCCGTTACAATGAATCGTATTTGTGCCGTACCACACTTGACGGATACGGATATGATATCGACGGTGATAACAAGAACATAGTATTTGAATATAATTACAGCCACGATAATGACGGCGGATTTATTCTTATAGTAAACTACAACAATACGGGATATACGGTAAGGTACAACATAAGTCAAAATGACCACCAGTATCAGCTGGCGTGCCCACACTTCCCGTATGCACATCCCACAACATGGAATGTTGACGGAAAGATTTATAATAACACATTCTATGCAAAGGAGCCGGGGCAGAGAAAGCTTTTATTAATGCTCGGTCGCCCGCGGCACACCGAAATATACAACAATATATTCTATGTTGAATCGGAGGAAATAGGCGAGATTCCGGTTGACTATCCCTACAATGTGAACCGCAGAAACAACCTTTACTACTTCGGAAACAATAAGAATAAACTGGAAGGTTCCGCTTGGGGACTTAAGCTTAACGAGCCGGACGCAATCATCGGTCAGGATCCTAAGTTTGTTGCCGCAGGTACCGGCGGTACAGGCTGGGATACCGTTTGGGGCTACAAGCTGTTTGAAGATTCACCTGCTATCGGCGCGGGAATTGCTGTAGAGGATAACGGCGGAATTGACTATTTCGGCGATGAAATCGTTTCAAACAATATCGGAGCTTATGGCGGAACAGGCGTATCGTATGATGAGCCGTGGGCACAGGAACTCGCAAGAAAGAGAGATATTCACTTTACAATCGGAACGAACCTGGCAGAAATAGATGGCGAGGCGGTTCCTGCGGATGAGCGAGTATCGACGGCAGTACCGTTCATTTCGGACGGGGTGGCTATGATACCTTTGAGAACAGCGGCAACGGCACTTGATGTTGAAGTGGGCTTTGCGTATGAGACCAAGGTGATAACTCTCAGCGGTATAGGTGTTGACGTTACCTTTACCGAAGGTAATGATTTCTACCTTTCAAGCGGAAAGCAGATAAGCTGGACGAAAAGACCTGTTCAGATAGACGGTGTTATGTTCGTGTCGGCAAGAGATTTGGGCACAATCGTCGGTGAAACGGCGGTGTGGGATAACGGAACCGTACATCTTACGGATAATCCGAGAGTATATCAAAACTAATGTATGAGATAAGCGGTATGCTTATGATTTCGGGGCAAAGGCAGATATTCTGCCTTTGCCCCGGGAAATTAAGTTTATGCGCTTATCTTCTGCGTTAAAATTTGCCGAAAAATACGGCGGAACGGAGAAACGGAATGGTTAATAAAATCGGAAGAATAACCGCATTTATATGTGCTTTAATACTGGCACTTACCGCGTGCAGTACAAATGAAGAAGGTATTGTTATGCGTGTCGGTAGCGAAAAAGTTGAAACTGATGAATTTATGTTGATCGCAAAACGGCATAAAGCAGAGGCGGTAAAATATTTTGCGGATAACTATGGTGCAGAGTATAGCAAGGGTTTTTGGGAAACCGATTTTGAAGGTATGACTCCGCGACAGTATCTGTGTGAGCTTGCTGTAACCCAGTTGAAAGAGGATAAAATGTTGCAGAAGCTTGCAAAAAAAGAGGGTATAATGGAAAGCAACAGTTATTCCGATTTGATTGACACCATGAACAAAAACAATGAAGAAAGAAAAAAGCAAAAGGAAAATGGTGAAGTTGTGTACGGAGTGACTGAATACACCCCGCATGAATATTACAATGACAGCATGGCTAAGTTGAGAATATCGATTAAAAATCAATTAGCGGAAAGATTAAAACCCAACGAGAAAATATTAAAGGGATATTATGAAGAAATAAAGGAAGTATATTATAAATTGTCGCCCGAGGCAAAATTGACTCTGTATGAATTCCCATCAGAAAAAGAATCCGTGGCAACAGCTTATATGGAAAAGTCATTGGCAGGGGAGAATATAGATAAAGGCGTAACAGCGGACGGCGGCGAAATACATGAAATGGAGACAAACTATGAAACCGACAGGCATCTTACTCTTTATTATCCGGGAATTTTGGATAGTATAAGGGCAGGAAAGATAAATACCGTCTGCGGACCGTATATGACCGGAGGAAAGGTGAGTTTTATAAGGATTAATGAGGTTAAGGACGGAGGCTACAAATCCTTTGATGAGATTGAAAGTAACGTTTTATCAATGTATTTGGACAAATACGTGAACGATGAAATAGAAAAAGCAGTAAAGAAAGCAAAGATTGTCTATACCAATGAATATGACGAGCTGGACTTTTCTGAACTGTAAGATGAAAAATGCGGAGAGTGAGGGATAATATGAAAAAGTTATTGGCGATATTATCGGCGGTGGGTGCGATACTGATTTCGACAGCGACTGCAAGTGCGGCAACTTATTATGTTTCAAACGCTGGTAAAGATACAAATGATGGATTGTCTGCGAACACAGCGTGGAGAACTATTGAAAAGGTCAATCAAACCAATTTCCTGCCCGGGGACGAAATTTTGTTCGAAAAGGGCGGAGTTTGGAGTGGTTCGCTGTGGATGTCAAGCTCGGGAGAAAAGGATGCTCCGATTACGGTGGCAAGCTACGGCGCGGGCTCAAAACCGACAATAAACGGCGATGGTGCGAATACTGCGATATATCTGCATAATCAGGAATATGTAACGATACGAGATTTGGAGGTTACAAACCGCGGAGAAAGCAGCTGGCGTTACGGCGTGTATGTTAGTGCGTATAACGCGGGTGATGTCTGCGGAGTTGAGATAAAAAATATTACGGTACACGATGTAAACGGACATTACATAAGAGCAGATGCCTCAGAAACACCGGACAACCACTGGAACGGCGGAATTATAGCGCAGGCGCGTGGAACGAAGGCAACGCGTTTTGTGGGACTCAAAATCAAGGATTGTGAGATTTATAATTGTGCGCGAACCGGCATTGCGACGGTTATGAACTGGAATACGGCATTTGATAAAAAGGAAGAGGGACAAACAAAAGATTTGGAAATCTCCGGAAATGTCATTCATAACGTAAAGGGTGACGGCTTAATTGTTTCCGGTGATAGGTACGGAAAGATAACGGGAAACACCATTTATAATTCGGCAATGATGTTGCCGGAAAATGGCTGTCAAGATGTTAATGTAGGACTTTTTGTACTCCATTCACTGGGCACAGTTGCATCCGGTAATGAAGTTTATCAAACACAGACTACCTATGACGGATTCGGATACGATATTGACGGAGATAATAGGGATATTGTTTTTGAATACAACTATAGTCATGATAACCACGGGGGTTTTTTTCTGATAGTAAACCATTTGGTAGAAACTGCGACGGTAAGATATAATGTGAGTAAAAATGACTCATTCCGAGCTTTTGAAATTCCGAGAGTTAGCTATGAACTTGATAAAATAGAGAAAATCTCAATATATAACAATACGATATATTCAACGCATCCCTATACGGGCGGTACAAACGGAAGTCATTTTATACTGCTCAATATGGGTAACAGCGATACGAAGAATATTTTCTTGCAAAATAATATATTCTGTATTACCGCATCAAACGTTATTACAAATACACCGGATAGTGCTACGAGAAATATCAGTAACAATCTTTTCTGGGGCAGCGCAAAAGCGCAAGAAAATGCACTTAAAAAAGCTGACAAACATCCTATTGTGGCAGATCCGATGTTTGTGAATCTTAATGCGGGAGCTGATGGACTTAGGCTTAGGGCGGGCTCGCCGGCATTGAATGCAGGTGCGGTTATCGGAAATAACGGAGGAAGAGATTTCTGGAACAATGCCGTTTCATCGACGGGGGCACCGAATGTAGGCGCATACAATGGACATGGATTATGATATTTAGGGAGGATAGAAATATGATAGTAAAAATAAACAAGGAAGAAGTAAGAGATAAAATTTATGCCTGCTGGTTAGGAAAAAATATCGGCGGAACAATGGGAGCTCCGTATGAGTCATTCAGAACAATGTTGGATATAAAGGGTTTTAATTCACCAAAAGGTGAGCCGCTGCCAAATGACGACCTGGATTTACAACTTGTCTGGCTGTGTGCTGCGGAAGATTTGGGACTTAATAATATAAATTCATTAACTTTGGGCGAATATTGGCTTAAGGCTGTAACTCCGCACTGGAACGAATACGGCGTTGCAAAAGCAAATATGATGAGCGGAATAGTTCCACCGATGAGCGGGGAATACAACAATGCGCAGTGGAAAAATTCAAACGGTGCATGGATACGTTCCGAGGTGTGGGCATGTCTGGCGCCGGGATTTCCTGACATTGCAATTAAGTATGCCTACAGCGATGCCGCAGTTGATCACGGTGTAAGTGAGGGAACTTACGCGGAGATGTTCACCGCGGCGGTTGAAAGCGCGGCGTTTATCATAAGTGATATTCGCGAATTAATTGAAATAGGTTTGGCAAAAATCCCCGAATCTTGCCGCGTTGCAAGAAGCGTAAAACTTGCAATTAAGGCGTATGATGACGGAAAAACCCTGGAAGAAGCAAGAAATATCCTTGTTAAGGACAGTGAGGATTTGGGGTGGTTCCAGGCACCGTGTAATCTGGGATTTGTAATTTTGGGACTTCTCTTCGGTGAGGGTGACTTTAAAAAATCGATTATTTCTGCAATCAACTGCGGAGACGATACCGATTGCACAGGCGCAACGGTCGGCTCAATTATGGGAATTCTTTACGGAACTAAAGGGATAGACAACGAACTTAGGGAATATGTGGGCGATAAGATTGTTACCTGCTCCGTATCGCATCCAAACTTGTCATATAATACTTGCCCGACAACTTGCAGTGAGCTGACGGACAGAATTATGAGACTTATTCCCTCAACCTTTACATCAAACAAGTATTTCAATCTTGTTGTTGAGGAGGACGGCTTGTACCTTATGGAACCGTATGATTTTGAGTTTACGGACGGCGCGGCGGAATTTGATGAGCGTCATATGGAAAATCTGAAAAAAGATATAGTTGCAAGCCGTATTTATAACAGAACGGGCTTGTCATATGATGCGCACAGCACTGCAATCGAGGCGAGAGCAGAGTTCGAAAGCGCGCCTGAGATATGCGCATTGGGTGAAATCGATATGCAATTGAGATTTTATCCGCTGTCACACCAGACTCAGAACTTGTATTTTAAATATCATATGCCCGAGGGATGGAGCGTAGAGGGCCCGCATGGCATGCTTCTTGACAGAACGGCGTATAATTGGAGCGGCGTGAAGGTTAAGCTTAAAGCGGGCGAGAAGGTAGAACGGCTAAACCGCATTATCGTTGAGGTGTGGGGCGATTTGCACGCGGAGCATATATATTTGCCGGTAGTAATTATGGGCTGATTTTAAGATAGTGGCATAACGATCTTTCTGAAACGGAATTTCGCCAAGAATTGATAGTCTGTGCATAACCGAGCATCAGCGAAAAATGATTTTAAAAGATTGATAGTAAAAAGGATAAATGATTATGCTGAAAAAAACGATGGAGATTATAAAAAATCGAGGAATGAAAGAGGATATACTCTTGTCACATATAATAATTCTCATAGTACCTATAGTTATAAGCTTTATAGTGGAATTTATGCTTTTGAATTCGATTTCGAACGTAACAAACAAATTCGGTTTAAGTGTTGCGGAAAATGCAAGAATAAACATAGATGATCTTGTGGAAACTGCACGTCAGATATCACTTCAAATAAACGGGAATGACGGCATAAAGCCGATTTTCGACAGCCAAATTGCCGCGGAAAACAGCTATGAGCTGAAAAATACAATCGAAATGCTGAATTATACCTGTCAAAATTCGTATGACATCGACAATATTTTTGTTTACAACATAAATACAGGTCTTGCGGTTTCGGCACAGGGGCGCGGACAGGTTGAAGATGTGGTCGGCTATTACTATGTCGATACAGATATAGATGCGGGTATTTGGAAAAGTACACTTGAGGATTGTATAAGTGAGCAGTTTCGCATAGTACACAACGCGGCGGGAGATAGTGTAAGATTTATAGAGTATATATCGCCACTTTCGGGAAATGATATAGGCTATATCAATAAGTCCGAGCATTATTTTCCGGCAGCGGTTGTTATAAGAATGAATGTGGATAAGTTTACTTTGCCCGAGGGAACCAAAACGGCAATTTCCGGTATGGAGCTTTATGCCGTTACACCGGACGGAAGCGTTGTCTGTAGCGGAGATGTGTCACGCATAAACAGCGGATATATTCTCAAAAAAATGGGAACGCGCGACAGTGCCACAATAAGACGACGCGGAAAGATAAATGTATGCGTGCGCTCTGCCCAGAACGATTGGCTGTATGTTGCGGCAATTCCAATGTGGGAATACAACAAAATTACCATGCTCGGTATGATTGTTGTTGTAATAAGCATGGCTGTGATTTTCCTTGCGGGAATGAGGCTTATATTGAATTTCATAAAAAATAATTACGGAAGTATAATAAATGTGGGCAATAAGCTGGTGGGAAAGGTTCATGCCGATGAAAACATTAATTTGAACAATATAGACAGCTTTTTTGAACATTATATGAACGACCATAATATGGTTGTGAATAAAATGGAAAAAATAAGTGATATGTACCAAAGTACATCCCTTTTGAGGATTATCACCGAAAGCAAATTCGAGCAAAGCGACGTTTTGCGGATTAAAGAGTACATGAATTCCGATAAATTCTGTGTTTTGTGCTGTGAAGTGGAGGATTGCAGCAGACTTTATTCCGACACGGAGTATGCTTCAGCGGACAAGGAAAGCAAGGAAAAGGATGCCGCATTTATTATTCAAAATGTGCTGTCGGAATATATTGAAGAGGAATATAAGGTTATCAGCACATATGTAAATAAAAAGGTTGTTATTCTTGCAGGGAGCGGCGGATACGGACATAGTGAGTTCGAAAAGGAAATTAATGCAATAGCAATGCAAGTTGCGGACAGCTTGTGCGATAAGTTTATGATTGAGGCGGTATTTTCAATCGGAAAAACGGTGAATGAATACTCCGATATTGTGAAATCGTACAATACCGCTCTTGAAGCGATTCCATACACTTATGTGCTTGAAAAGGGTAGAGTTGCCGTGTGGGAAAGATGCCGCGAAATGACGGATGTATACGAAATAACGATGTTTCAGAAACAACAGCTTACGGCGAATCTGCTTGCCGGAAATAAGCATGAGGTAAAAGATGTTATCAGGCAGCTTTATGAAAGAAATCTGAAAAACAGGAATTTGTCGGTGGAGATGGTGCGCTGTTTTGTCATGGAGCTTGCAAAACTTTATGAGGATATACTTATTCAAAATGATATTTTTGATGAAAGAATAGACGTTTTTCATGATGTCTCGGGAGTAAAAAGAGCATATATGACGGAAAAATATTTTGAAGGTTTGACAGAAAAGATGTGTGATAGAATTAATAGTCAAAAAACCGATAATAAGGAGCGTTTGGCAGAAAAAGTCATGGAATATATCAGGCTGGATTATGCCAATACGGAATTGAATGTTGCAATTATTGCAGATCTTTTAGGCGTATCGAGGAACTATATTTCAAAGGTGTTTAAGGAATATACGGGGGACAGTATATTAAATACCATTCATAAGGTAAGGGCGGAGGAAGCCGTGGCACTTTTGAAAGAGGGTAAAAAAATCGGCGAGGTTGCGGAGAAAGTCGGATATATAAATGCGAACGTATTTATAAGAAGCTTTAAAAAATATATGGGTATAACTCCGGGAAAGTATCGGGAAAACGAGGAATAAGGTGAAATAATCAAAAAGGCTTGAAATATAGTTTAATTTGTTATATAATGCAAGCAGAAAGCTTTATACAAAGGAGAAAGACCTATGATTTTGGATTTTTCACAGAACAATATGTTTGTGATTTTTGAAATAACCGAAAATAACAATGTGGCACTGAAGCATTTTGCGGCAGTGCCTATTTCGGATGAAAATAAGTTTACCGAAGTATGCCTTATTTCGGATGTGGGCGTGTGTGGGGGCATGACGGACGGCAGATTCGGAGCAAAGCATGTTGAGGAATCGGAAAGCAAAAGCCTCAAATATCAAAGGCATGATTATTACGAAAACGAGTACGGAAACAAGCTGGAATTTTTCCTGACAAACGGAAAAATCGACGTTATCGTTCACTATCAGTTTTACAGCGGAATTTCTGCCGTGCGTTCATGGAAAACCATTACAAATGTTTCGGATGAGCCGGTGGGAATTGATTACATATCTTCATTTTCATATACCGGCTTGTCCGGGGAGAATATGAAAGTGCTTATTCCGAACAATTCATGGTGCAGTGAAACCGATTGGGAGGAATTCAGCCCCGAGATGCTCGGAATGAAGCGATACAGATTTCAGACAACAAAGAGAATCTCCGTATCAAACACAGGAGTGTGCTCGGCAAAGGAATATCTTCCGATGGGTGCGCTCACAAGCAGTGAGGGTGCACTTTTGTGGCAGATTGAAAATAACGGCTCCTGGCAGTGGGAGATAGGCGATATCGACTATAAGCTGTATCTTAAAATGTCGGGACCTAATGAACAAGACAATTTCTGGTATAAGGAACTTGTACCGGGCGAAAGCTTTGAAGGCGTAGGGGCGTGTGTTTGTATCGGAGACGACTTCGATGATGCATTGTGTGCGATGACACGATACAGAAGAAAAATATTTGTAAACAATGAAGAGAATAAAAAGCTCCCGGTAATATTTAACGATTATATGCATTGTCTATGGGCAGACCCGACAGAGGAAAAAATGCTTCCTATGATAGACAAAGCGGCGGAGTTGGGGTGCGAATACTATTGTATGGATGCCGGCTGGTATGCGGACGGAACATGGTGGGAAACCGTAGGTGAATGGAAAGAAGAGCGTAAACGTTTTCCAAATGGGATAAAGTATGTGTTTGACTATATTAAGAACAAGGGTATGTCCCCGGGAATATGGCTTGAAATCGAGGTTATGGGCGTAAATTGCCCTATACTGAATCAATTTGATGATGATTGCTTCTTTGTAAGGCACGGAAAAAGAATTGTAAACAGGGGCAGATATCAGTTCGATTTCAGAAATGAAAAGGTTCGCGCCTTTGCAACCGAAACGGTTAAGCGTGTGGTTGAAGAATACGGTGCCGAGTACATCAAATTTGATTACAACATAACTCCGGGAGCGGGTACCGAAATTGATTCGGACAGCTTCGGAGACGGACTTTTGGAACACAATCGTGCATATCTTGATTGGATTCGCGAGATAAAGGAAAAATATCCGAAGCTTATTTTGGAAAACTGCTCAAGCGGCGGGCTCAGAATGGATTACGCAATGCTCAAAGAGCATCATATACAATCGGTAACCGACCAGGAGGAGGTAGCAAAGACTGCATATATTGCGGCGACGGCGCCTACTGCGGTACTTCCGGAGCAGGCGGCCATATGGGCATACCCCTTAAAAACCGACAGCCTTGGATTGGTTGAAGAGAATATAGCGAATGCGTTGCTTCAAAGGCTGTATTTGAGCGGACAGATACTTGATTTGGGCGAAAAGGAGATTTCGGCGATAAAGGACGGTGTCGAGCTTTACAAGGGCATAAGAGGAGAAATTGCGGAGTCGGTGCCGTTTTATCCCATAGGCTTTCCGAATCGTAACGGCGGAACAATATGCGTGGGCTTTGAGTATAAAAACTGCAAACGTATTCTGGTTTGCGGTGCGGAGGAAAAAGATATCGATGTGCAAATCACTGTTGACTGCACATCGGCAAAAATACTTTATCCGCGAAATACTGCGGCGGAGGTAGCATGCAAAGACAATAAACTGAATATACGGCTTCCCGAAAAATGCACCGCGGTGATTGTGGAAGTTATGTGAAACCTTTAATATAGAGAAATAGAAGGGTATTATGATAATCGGAATAAAAAATCACACTTCATGCTTTGTGAGGTGCGATTTTTTGTTTTTTCAAAAATATACTCATAATATATCGAAAGAATGTCTAAATACTTGCATTTTTACACCGATTTGTGGTATAATCCTTTTAATGGAGAAACTTTTATGAAGGGAGGCGCGGGAATTTCCCGCAAACGCTATGAATAACAAAATTCTTATTGTTGATGACGAAAGAAATATTGTTGAACTGATACGTCTGTATCTTGAAAAGGAAGGCTTCGGCGCAATCTGTGCCTACAGCGGAAATGAAGCGATAGAACAGTTTAAATCGCAAAATCCCGATTTGATTATTCTTGATATTATGCTCCCGGAAACGGATGGCTGGCAGGTGTGCCGCGAAATACGCAAAACTTCCTCCGTTCCGATTATTATGCTGACCGCAAAATCCGACACATTTGACAAAGTTTTGGGGTTAGAGCTCGGCGCGGACGATTATATGACAAAGCCTTTTGAGGCGAAGGAACTTGTTGCACGCGTTAAAGCGGTTTTGCGCAGAAGCGAGCCGGCGGAGCATGCCGCACCATCAAAAGAGGTAAGTTTCACGAACTTGTCGATAAATATTGAAAATTACGAAATGAAAATATGCGGAGAACAGGTGGACGCACCGCCTAAGGAAATTGAGCTTTTGTATTTTCTGGCATCAAATCCCAACAGAGTTTACACAAGAGAACAGCTTTTGGAAGAGGTATGGGGATTTGACTATTTCGGAGATTCAAGAACGGTGGATGTGCATATAAAGCGTCTGCGCGAAAAGCTGGAGGGCGCCGAAAGTGATTGGCAACTTAAAACCGTATGGGGGGTGGGCTACAAGTTTGAAGTAAAAAAGCAGGTGTAAATAATGTTTAAAACAATATTTAACCGCCTTTTTTGGACGAGCACCGCTATTATATTTTTCGTAGTGGCAACCGTTTCGGTATCCATGTTCGGCTTTTTGAACAAATACGTTATGGACGAAAGATTTAATTCCGCGAAAAAAGCATCCAGCAGTATAGAATACCTCACATCCGCAATGGCGATGGGGGATTTCGATGCGAAAAATCGGCGATTGTATGAATCCATGCTTGCCTCTTGGTCACTTATGGTTGAAGCCGATATTGTTGTTGTAAACGGCGGAGGAAACGTATTTGCCGCATCCGGCAGGCAGTATAACGTTCAGAAAAAAAACGTTGAAAAAGTTCTTGACGGTGAGATATTCCGCGGCAGTGTCACTGTACCGGATATGAATATGTCCAGGCGCATGTATGTTATAGGAATTCCTATTCATTACGGCAATTCCGTTATCGGCGGGATTTTTTACTATTGGCCGCCGGGGATAATGCGAAGTACTGTGTTGGATTTTTCAACTATGATATTTATGGCATTGCTTGCTGCGATGTTCATTTCGCTTTGCCTTGTTTTTTGGGAATCCAGGCGCATATGCCGCCCCCTTAAGGAAATCAACAGTGCGGTTTTGGAGATGGCTTCGGGAAAGTTTGACAAGCGTGTTACCGTAACAACCGGGGACGAAATTTCTCAGCTTGCATCAAGTTTCAATTACATGGCGGATTCTCTTGAAAGGCTGGAGGAAATGCGCGCCAGCTTTGTTTCGGATATTTCACATGAACTGCGCACGCCGATGACTTCAATCTCGGGGTTTGTTCAGGGAATATTGGACGGGACGGTGCCAAAGGAGCGCGAGCGTGAATATTTGGAGATTGTTCTTGAGGAATCCACACGTCTTGCAAGGCTTACAAACGAAATGTTTGAGATGACAAAGATGACCTCACCGGAATATAAGCTGACCATGCGGAAGTTCGACATAAACGAAGCAATCCGCCTGTGCATTATCGGCGCAGAACAGAAAATTGACAGCAAAAATCTGCAGGTAGATGTGTGGTTTGAAAATGACACCATAAATGTTCTGGCGGACTATGATGCGATAAAACGTGTCATAATAAATCTGCTTGACAATGCGGTAAAATTCAGCAGTAAGGGCGAAACGCTGACCATTCGCGTATATGAAAGCAATCGGCGCGTAAATACCGAAATTATCAATTACGGCACGGGAATAAGCAAAGAGGATTTGCCGCATATTTTTGACAGATTCTATAAATCCGACAAATCCCGCGGCAGAGATAAGGGCGGCGCCGGATTGGGATTGTCCTTTGTTAAAAATATTATAAATCTTCATTCGCAGAAAATTTCCGTCTCAAGCACTGATGCGGATAAAGATAAAATGAAAACAACTTTCACCTTTACTTTGGAGAAAGCTTAAAAACATATGAAAGGTTTAGAAACGATGGAATTTGATGTTATTATAATCGGCGGCGGTCCCGGTGGGCTCAGTGCGGCAATTTATTGCCGCCGCGCGGGACTTAAAACTCTCGTGATAGAGGGGAGCGGTATAGGCGGTCAGATGAATTATACAACCGATATCGACAATTATCCGGGATTTTCGGGAACGGGTCCCGAGCTGTCCCGTGCAATGCATGAGCAGACTGAGGGGTTCGGTACGGTATTTTCCGACGAGAGAGTTCGAAACGTGTCATGCAAAGGAGATGTTAAAATAATCTCAACCCGCCACAACGAATACCGCGCAAGAGCTGTTATCATAGCAACCGGTGCAAATCCACGAAAAATCGGGGTTGACGGAGAGGAACGCCTCCGCGGTGCGGGAGTGTCCTATTGCGCTACCTGCGACGGTGCGTTTTTTAAGGATAAAACAGCGGTTGTTGTGGGAGGCGGAAATACCGCTTTTGAGGATGCCGCCTATCTTTCAAATTTCTGTAAAGCGGTTTATCTTGTGCACAGGAGCGAAAAATTCCGTGCAAATGCGACTTTGGTGCAGAGAGTTCGTCAAAATCCGAAAATTCAAATCATGGCAAATGAAACGGTTGAAAAAATTCAAGGTGATATGGTGGTTAAGTCGGTTGTTTTAAAGCACACACTTTCCTCACGAATGGGCGTGCTGGATACCGATGCCGTATTTATTGCCGCAGGAAGAATTCCGGAAACCGAAATCGTTCGGGATATTGTAAAAACGGATAACGGCGGATATATTGTAACCGATGAAAATATGAGGACAAGCATCGGTGGAATATACGCCGTCGGCGATGTGCGAAACACGCCGCTTCGGCAGATAGTAACTGCTGCCGCAGACGGTGCGGTTGCCGCGAATGATATTGTAAATTCGTTGTTTTAAAAGAGATAATAACGAACATAAAAACCGACTTCCCAAGCCGGTATGTGCCCTTTTGCCGACAAAACAGCAGATAGGGTGCATATCACTTTGGAGTCGGTTTGTTTTTTACATCCCTTTTTCTATACATTCGAAAACGTACTGCAAAAGAGCGGTCCATTCGTCCGTTTCGCCCTGTTTTACGGCAAGATCGACTTCTGCGGTTTTGCAAACTCGATTAATCAAAAATTCCTCCGAAAAGCTTTTTGCACCGTCTATATACTTTCGTGTAATAAAAGGCGCAAGCTTTAATTTTGAGCTTATTATGTCATAGGTTGCGCCCTCATTTAAGAGAAGCTTGCAATAAAGCATTTTGTCAAATGCCGAGGACATGAGGTAGAGTATATTAAATGCAGATTCCTTGTTTTCTTTCATCTTCAGTATCAGCTTCATGGCAAGGTCTCCGTTTTTTGCGATGAGTGCGTCGGTAATTTCAAAAACAACAATGCCGAGGGGTTTTGATACCACTTTTTCAATATCGCTTTTATAAATTTCATCGCCGCAGTAGCCGAGAAGCTTGTCAAGCTCATTTTTCACGTTGGATATGCCGCTGTCGCACATTGAGACAAGATATTCCGCCGCTTCTTTTGAGATTTTTTTGCCGGCTTTTTGTACTTCACGCGTAACCCATGAGGAAATTTCATAATCCTTCATGAATTTGAATTCCACGCACAAGCCGTATTTTGCCGCGGTCTTGTATAAGACGCTTCTTTTGTCCGTTTCGCGTTCGTCAAAAATAAGCAGGATATAATCCGCAAGATTGGAAAGCCGCGTTTGCCAAAATTCTTTCACTTCCTCCGTTGCCGACTTAAATATACCGCTGTTTTTTATGACAACAAGCTTTTTCTCCGCCATCATGGGAAAGGAATTCAGGGCATCGTCGATTTTATCGAAATCGGAATCTTTCCCGTCCAGAAAAATTCGGTTAAAATCACCGAAACCGTCATCCGGAACGAGTTTTTTTATTTGCTCGGTGTACATATCCTTTACAAATACTTCTTCGCCGAAAAACAGGTACAAATTCTCCGTTTTGCCCTCTTTAAGCTGTTTTTTCAGCTTCAAAAAATTATCTTCTTTAATCGCCATAGCCGTCAGCCTCCTCTAAGCGCGGTGTATTCTGTTTTACCGCTTTTCTTCACCTTAAATCGTATATCTCCCAATTTATCGGTGCGCAGAATTTTCGCACCCTCATTTTTAAGTCTTTGCAAAACGGTTTTTGACGGAAGTGAATAGGGATTGTTATCCCCAACGCTCACCACCGCGTATTCCGGTGAGGTATGCTCTACGTAATCCGGAAGGCTTCCCGTATTCGAACCATGGTGCGCTACCTTTAAAATATCGACGTCCTCGGGATAGCTGTCGTTGATTTTATCGGTCGAATCCCCGGTAAACAAGGCACAAAATTCGCCGTAGCGAATCTCCGCCGCGAAAGATGTGTCATTTAAGTCTGAGCTTTTGAGCTGGTCGGAATCGGGCGCAAGAAATTTTATGTTAAGACCTGATTTGAAACGAATTTCGTCACCCTCCATTAGGTATCGGACATTTATATTTTTTTCCGTTGCAAGCTCTTCGAGCTTCTTGCGATACTGATTGCTCGGAGCACAGTTCGGCATGATAAGAGTGTCGATTTTTAAATTTTCCGCAGCGGCGATTATTCCTTCAACGTGGTCTTTGTGATAGTGAGAAACAATTGCCGCATCAACATCGGTAAATCCGTGAGAGACAAGGTACGGGAGGTATACCGCTTCGCCGATGTTGTAGTCTCCTTCATACACCGCAGAGCCGCCGCCGTCAATAATCACGGTATCTCCGGCGGTGGTGCTGAGTACAGCGCCGTCGCCCTGACCTACATTGACAAAATAAATCGACAGGGTATTAAAACCGTAAATATTTACTGTCGCAAGTGCCAGACCGCAAAAAGCTGCGGCAAGAGAGCACGTTTGAAATGTCTTTGCTTTCCCGGAAATACACCTGATAAAAAGCACCCACCCCAGCAAAAATAGCAGAAGCTCCGATATTGTGGGTGTTTTTAACGGAATATAATGATACGGGATTTTTTCGATTAGGTACGGTACCTTTTCAAGAAGACACAAAATTCCGTCCGTTATGCCGAAAACGGGAGTTGCGCCAAAGTATTTCAGTGTAAAAAACAGCATAACCGAGCCGACCGAAAGAAGTGCTGTCAGCGGCATTAAAAGAGTCATCACAAATGTCGAAAATATCGATTGCCCGTTGTAAAAAAATGCCGAAAAAGGCAGAGTTCCAACAGTAAATATGAACCATACTGAGAGTGCACCCGAAAGCTTTTGACTTTTTATTCTGCGCTTTGCGAGAAAAGTATATACAGAGTCGTAAATTGGCGGAAAGGATAAATACATTATAACCGCTGACACAACCGACATGACGAATCCGCCGTTAAAGCAGAGCATCGGGTCTGCCGCAATCATAACAAGAACCACAAGGGAAAGGGTGTCAAGCTTGTCGGCAAATCCGAATACGGCGCGTTTAAATAAAAGCACACCGCCAAATGCCGCCGCCTTTACGACAACCGGAGAACCGCTGTTTGTTACAGCATACAGTGCCAGCAGAATAATTGTAAGAAAATCCCGATTCTTTTTGGACGAACAGAAAATTCCCGCAATAATCGCAATCAGCGAAACATGCATGTAAGAGGACGATAAAGCGCGTTTCATACCTGTGCGCACTAAAAGAAGATTGTAGCTTCGGGAAAAACCGCTTGAATTTCCCACAACAATTGCCTTTAAAAACGCCGCACGGTCCGCGGTGAAATACTTATCGGCAAGACGACAAAATTCCTGCCGTGCTTTTCCGGCGATAAAAGCGGGCGCTATCGAATGTTTTGTGTCGATTTTGGAAGCTTCATACGCGTTTAAACGATTTGAAATTCCTTTGCTTTTATAACTGAGCGAGTAATCGTGCTCATATTCGTTGTTAATCCCATCAAGTTCGGTTAAAAATCCCGATACTGTCACAATATCGCCGAAATCAAAACTTTCATCGGTTCCCAAAAGCAGTTTTTGCCTGAGCGAGTAGCTGTTATCGCCGTATTCCAAGGCTTCGGCGTTTAGTATGTATCGGTTCTGGCGCGAATCCTCGTAATTCAGAGGCAGGGATTCCACCACGCCCGTTATCGTCACATATTTGTCGGGAAATTTGCGGTACAAGTCGTCTTGTGCCGCACCGCAGTATCTGAGCAATCCAAAAGAAAAAACAGCACATATCGCAAGAATACGAGCCGCAAATTCTCTTTTGGCGGCAGTGCGCACAAAAAACAGCAGAAACAGAAAAAGCACGCAGAATATCGCTGCACTCATACCCAATGTGTGGGTCATTACAATGCCGAGAACAAGTGCCGCCGCGGCTATCATAATATCTGAAAACATAACGTGCCCTCCCTCAAAAAATATATCCAATATATTGTATCACAAAAATTGCAAAAGTGCAAATTTTGCCGCAATTTTTATGTGGCGCGTGCCATGTTTGCCTTTGGGCGCGGAGAATGGGGAGATGAAATCGGATTTATCGTTCCGAACATTCCTGGGATGAATAATAAAAATCGGATAAAAAAAGGATGTAAATTTTTTACATCCCCGATATTTTGTTGTTACATTACGCGCTTAGCGCCTACATATTTAAGTGAGCCGGTAAGTGAGCTGAGCGATTGATAACAAACGCTTTTGCCCGCTCTTGGAGCGTGAAGCACCTGACCGTTTCCTGCATATATGGCAACGTGTGAAATTCCGCCGCCGCGAGAGAAGAATACAAGGTCTCCCGGTTGCAGGTTATTTCTCGATACGCCGACTCCACTGGAATATTGCGAGCTTGCCGAGCGTCCTATGGAAACACCAAGCTTGCGCAGAGAGTATTGAACCAATCCCGAACAATCAAAACCGGACGGCGAAGTCCCCCCGTAAACATAGCGTGTTCCGATGTATTTTGATGCCTCTGCAAGAAGCTTTGAACCGCCCGAAGATGCGGATGATGATTTTGTGCTTTCGGTGGTCTTTGCGCTTGATTTGGAAGCCTTTGCTGGCTTTGCAACCGCCGCTTTTGTTTCGGCAATAACCGATACGTTTGCGGTTTTCACATAACCGATTTCATTGGTTGCGGAGACGATAATCTTTGTCCAGTTGGTTCCTCCGCTTATCACCTTGCAGTTTACTTTATCGGAAAGAGTTGTTATTGTTTCGCATTCCTCACTCGGCAAGGTTTTGACTTCGATGTTTTTGCCGGATGAAGTGATTTTTGCGGCTTTTGCAACCTCCGCAAGGCGGCTGTTTCTCTTAGCGGCAACATCTTTTCTTTTCACGATGTTTCCGGCGGAGATATACTGCGCCGAGACATAGCCGATGTCATAGTTTTTGCCGAAATACACCTTGCACCAGTTGTTATCGGTGATTTCAAGGATTATTACATCCTCACCCTCGCCGATTTGATCCAAAATCAAGGAATTTTCATCTGCTGTACCGCGGACGTTCACGCTTTGAACGGCTTTGCCCTCGCGGTACATAACTGTTTTCAGCAGGGCGTCCTCCACTCTGCCGTAATCAAGGCTGACAAATTCGGATTTTACGTATCCTGTCTGTGTTGCGGTTTCAACCTTGAACCAATCTTCGTCAACATCTATAATTTTAACTTGTGTGCCGACCTCAAGCACATCCAAAATTGTGCTTTCGATGTCTGCTGCGGCTCTTAAGTTTATACTGCCGCCCGATGTAAGAATATATCCGTCACTGCCGGCATAAATTTGTAAAGCCGGTGCCATAATTGAAAAATCTACGGTTTCACCCTCTCCGTCGCCTACCAAAACCTCCGGAGTTTCTTCAACAATTTCGGTTTCCTGAGTGAGCTTGGTCGCGCGTACTGCCGAAAAATCAAAAAGCTGTACAGCAGAGAGCGAACCCACCAACGATACTGCCGCGAGTGCAGCTATCGTGTGCTTTAAGTTACCCATTATAATCCTCCTAAAATGTTTCTTATTTGTTACAAAAATATTATACACCAAAAAAGTGGTTTTGTCAAACTTTTTTAACATTTTTTTAAAAATTCGCAATATTTTTGCGAGGCAAAAAGGCTTCATATATTCGAAAAAACGCATAACTATGCGGATTTTGGACGAATGAAAATAAAAAATAAAAAAATCCGACTAAGCATTTTTTGGCTTGCTAATTGTTACAATATTACAATACGTTAAAATTTTTTGCAAAATTAAAAATTGGGATTGACAAATCGAACATTTTGTTGTATAATGTATAAGCAACTTAATGAGTATGCCGCTGTGATGGAATTGGCAGACGTGCGAGACTCAAAATCTCGTGGTAGTAATACCGTGTCGGTTCGACCCCGACCAGCGGCACCAAAGCAAAAAATCCTGTCTTGTGACAGGATTTTTTGCTGTATTACAGTGCGATGCAACATGGCACAAATAGTGTTAGAGCAACTAATCAGAGTCTGAAAATATTTCACACTCTATCGATAGCTAAATGATATATTCAAAAAGAGCTAATGCAGTAATGTTTTTTGCTTTTGATATATGTGACTTTTAACCCTTGCAAGCCGATGAGTTTTTCGGTAAAGATTATAGAGCCAATCTTCCGCACCGACTACCGGCCAAGAACAAAAAACACTCGCAAATTGCAAGTGTTTTTCTTGGCTGTTACGAACCATTTAGATGCCATTTCTTTTTTTGAAAAATAATGATAAAATCAGCATTTTTATTGTTTTTTCTCTCATCTTTTTACCATTTTTAAATCAGCAACAAATGTTTCCTTTGAAATCAGTTGCTTATCATCTACTTACCGATCAATTCCTTTCAAAAGAAAACCTGTGCGCTCTATGATTTTAACAAACATCATTCGATATTCCCGCTCAGAGATAATATTTTTCTTACGCAGAGTATCGTTGAAGTACCGTAGCCATAATTCCTCACAAATCACTTTCTTATATCTTTCTTTATCTTTTTTAGATAACTGTGTGATATTCATTGTTTCTCCCTTCATTCCTCTGATTCGTATTGCACATCGTCACCGTACAGATAGACAATGTCGTTATGAAATTCTAAGTACTGATTTTTGGATTGCCATGTAGTTTTATATCCGCATAGACTTACTTGTGGTGCATTAAATAATGCTGAATCTTCCTTCAAAATATGCAGTGCAGGATCTTTATCAATCCATTCTTCGAGGTTAAGCAGACGCTTTTCTCCGGTTTCATAAACTACCACTAAATTGTATGGTGGTACAACGAACACCTCAACCGTTTTTGAAATATAGAACGGCCAATGCCTTTTTAGTTTCATACTAAACATCGTTCAGATCCACGAGAGTGGATTTGTCTACGGTGCGAATATCTACTTTTTTCATTTCTTCATGTAAAAAACTCATAGTCTATTTATTTCATTTAAATACTCGAAAACAAGTTGTGATATCTCTGCATTCGTCATCGTAAGGTTTGTCCCTTTTCATAAATTCTTCTATATCATTATCTTTGCTTGTGCTATAAATTTCTCTTATATCCCATGAACAGATTTTACTGATAAGGCAATTTTCGATTATATATTGACTTACACAAAGGAATACCATACTTTTTGATATAAGTCCAGAGAAATAATAACGATTAA
>CAYMBZ010000009.1:0-41390 GCA_964388835.1 uncultured Lachnospiraceae bacterium | reverse complement strand
CCCGAATTGAAACCATTCGCGGATTTATCGTTTTCAAGTTTTGAATAATTTTTTCATTGGGACTAAACATTACTCGGCAAGGCGCGCCGTTTTTTGAAAAATCCACGTAATATGTGCTGTCCGAACCATCACCCGCTGAAAGATTAAAAACCTTTGCCGCAGGGTTTGCACTTCTCATATTCTTAATTGGGCCACAAGCCTCTATCTGCTTAAAATCTATGCTTACAATTCTCTTTCTTGTCTTCTGTGACATAATTTTATCGATATCCATTATGCTGTTTGTCAGAATGTACTCGTATTCAATATTGGTTTTTCTTATCAAAAAAATCGCTCCGTACCAAACACCCGCAATCAAAAATACCTCAAAGCCATACACTCTTCCGAACAAAAATAAAACAATCAGCAATGATAAAAATGCCGCCGCGGCAATCCATCCCACCGTCATCAGCTTGTCCATCGCCGTTTTCTTTTTCTTCACCATGTATTCGCAAAAAATATCCATTTACTTCTCCTCTTTCTTTTTTAATAATTCGTACAGTTTTTTTAGGGCTCTGCCTCTGTGGCTGACCTCATTCTTTTCCTCCGAGCTTGCCAGTCCGAAACTTTTTCCGATTTCGGTGCACATAAACAGTGGGTCATATCCAAAACCGCCGTTTCCGTGTTCTTCGGTCATTATTTCTCCGCGAACAGTGCCCTCCACAGTTATTTCTTCACCGTCCGTATCAATAAAGGCAATGCTTGCCACATATTGCGCGGCGCGGTTTTCCTTTCCCTCCATCTCTTCCAAAAGTTTCACATTTCTGTCTTTATCGGTGGCATGTTCTCCTGCAAATCTTGCTGAATATATCCCCGGTGCTCCGTCAAGCGCATCGACGCAAAGTCCCGAATCATCCGCAATTACCGGATAATCGCAAAGCATCGCAACCGCACGCGCTTTTATCATTGCATTTTCGGAAAAGGTGGTGCCGGTTTCTTCAACCTCAACATCTATTCCCTCATCATGCATTGAAACCACTTCATAGCCCAGTTCTCCGAGAATTTCCTGAAACTCCCGTATCTTGCCGAGATTTGTTGTTGCCGCAACTATTTTCATAATTATTGTACCCTTCCTTAATACGATATACCGAGTGGTAACGGATTTTTAAGCCGCTTTGCCAACTCGTTCGTCTGTGTAAGTTTTTTTATATCAAAATCGCCGATCCAATGTAAATCCGAACCAACGCTTATTTTTATCCCACTGTCCGAAATAAGTCTCTGTTTTTCCCTGTTTGTGATAAAGTCATAATAATATGTGTAATTGCCCGAAAAATTAATTTCCCAAAACACATTATCCCGTTTCAAAACCTTAAGCAGGTCATCGCCGTATTTATCGCACAATCCGAATATATCCGTGTGCGCCAATCCCACGGCGCATTTAAACATGCGTTTCCATTCAAAAAATTCATACAAATCCATTGCGTGTCTGTCATCCAAGCTCTCAAACAAGCAATAATCAAGTTTTTCGCTTATTATCGCCGGAAAGTCCGTAGGCTTTGGGCGCGTTCCGATTTCAAGACCGCACAAAACTTTGATTTTCCCCTCGTACTCTCTGCCGATTTTTCGAACTTCCGCAATATATTCTCCTATGCGCTCCCCTATACTGAACTGGTGATCTGTTATTCCGATTACATCAACGCCGTTTTGTACGGCATTTTCCACAACATCACGCACAGAATCATGTCCGTCATAGCTGAATTTTGTATGATTATGAAGGTCTGTTATCTTCATCAAAAACATACCTGCCTTTCATTCTGCCGATATAGATAAAAAATATCGACTCTTGCACAAATATTATATCACTTTAAGTTATTGTAGTCAACAAAAAAATGTGTTATAATAGTATTAATTATATTTTTCGGTAGGTATTTATATGGATGAAAATGTAACTATATCAGGCAAAGTATTTGAAATAATTTATCAAAACGACGATAACGGTTATACCGTTTGCGAAATCGACTCAGCAACAGACGGGCTCTTCACCGCAACCGGCTATATGCCGTATCTTGGCGAGGGCGAAAATCTTTCCCTTACCGGCACATGGGTAAACCACCCCGAATACGGAGAACAGCTCCGCGTATCCTATTACGAAACAATTATGCCCACTGATGAGGAATCGATAATCGACTACCTGTCATCGGGCGTAATCAGCGGAATACGCAGTGCAACCGCAAAAAAAATTGTAGAACGCTTTGGAACAGAATCCTTGGACATTCTGCTCACGGCACCTCTGCGCCTTGCGGAAATAAAAGGGATTTCGGAAGCAAAGGCAGAAAAAATCGGAAAATCCTATCTGGAGCTCCAATCGATGCAGAGCATATTGATGTTTCTCCGCCAATACGGAATTTCCAACAACACAGCCGTCAAAGTCCACCAAACGCTTGGCTCCGATGCTGTGCGTATGATAAAGGAAAATCCATACATTTTAAGCGACCAAATTGACGGAATAAGCTTTAAAACCGCCGACAGTATTGCACATCTTAGGGGAATTCCGAAAAATTCTCCCCTCAGAATAAAATCCTGTATAAAATATCTACTCGATTCCTGTGCGTATAATCTTGGGCACACACATCTCCCCGAGGCAATGCTCATCTCAAACCTTACCGCACTTTTGGGTATAACCTGTGATGAAGCGAAAAACGGAATAACCTCTCTTGAGCTTACGGGAGAAGTGTACCGCGGAAAAGCGTCGGGCGAGGAAATATGCAGTTTATCGCAGTTTTTCTTAGCTGAGCAATATACGGCGCGCAGAATTGCCTCCCTTTCTGTCTCGGTGCCTCCATATTCCATGGAGGATGAAGAAATCGCCTTAGCAATTGCCGATATTGAAAAATCCACCTCGGTTACACTTGACGAAAAGCAGAAATCTGCTGTTGAAAAAGCGGTTTCCTCGGGATGCATGGTTGTAACCGGTGGGCCGGGTACCGGAAAAACCACAACAATCAACGCAATTATAAAAGCGCTTTCCGCCATGCAACTTTCGATTTCTCTTGCCGCCCCTACCGGTCGCGCGGCAAAACGAATGACCCAAGTCACCGGCATCGAAGCAAAAACCATCCACCGTCTTTTGTGTATGCAGCCCGGTGAAGGTCCGGACGATGACAGATTTTTCTATAACGAAAGCAATCCATTGCCTTACGATGTTATCATACTTGATGAAGTCAGCATGGTTGATATTCGGCTTATGCAATCCTTCTTAAAAGCCGTAAAGCGCGGTGCACGTGTGATTTTGTGCGGTGACAGCGATCAGCTTCCATCCGTCGGTCCCGGAAATGTTCTGAGTGATATAATCGACAGCGGCGTAATTCCCGTAATTCGATTGAATCGAATTTTCAGGCAAGCCCGCGAAAGCCTTATTGTCATGAACTCTCACAAAATCAACAACGGTGAAATGCCTATTCTTTCTGCCCACAACAAAGATTTCTTCTTTTTAAAGCGGAGCAGTGCGGAAATAGCCGCTGAAACCATAGTTGAACTGTGCAAAACCCGCATACCTAAAAGCTATTCCTTGAACCCAATTTCATCAATTCAAGTGCTTTCACCTTCGAAAAAAGGCACAGCAGGCTCAGTCAGCTTGAACAAAAAGCTCCAAGCGGCGCTTAACCCTCCGGATATGCTGAAACAGGAATACATATACGGAAAAATAATTTTCCGCACCGGCGACAAGGTAATGCAGATAAAAAACAACTATGACATGGTCTGGTCAAAACCTAACGGAGAAGCGGGAACCGGGATTTTTAACGGTGATTTGGGAATTATAGACAGCATTTCGGTCAAGGATAAAACCATGACAATCATATTCGATGATGACAAAGAAACCGAATATGCATTTTCCGACCTGGACAAGCTTGATCTTGCATATGCAACAACGGTTCATAAGAGCCAGGGAAGTGAATTTCCCGTTGTTATCATACCCATGTGCCGCTTTGCCCCCATGCTTATGTGCCGCAATTTGCTCTACACAGCCGTTACCCGTGCAAAAAACATGGTGATACTTGTAGGACTTGAATCGGCATGCGCGGAAATGGTCAACAATAATGATGAAAGAAAACGATTTACCGGTCTTTGCGAAAAACTAAAAAGCATAGCCGAATTTAATATTACGGAGGATAACTGACATGAATTTTACAAAAAGATTTCCCACAATTTCAATACTCGCCGCGGCAACTCTTTGGGGGCTTACCGGAATTTTCGTTCGCATATTAAATTCCGCGGGGCTTGACAATATGCAGCTCCTGTTTTTCAGAAGCACCATAACCGCCGTAACCATGAGTATTTATCTTTTAATATCGGACAAACAACAGATGAAAATAAAACTAAAGGATTGGTGGTACTTTTTCGGCACCGGTATATTGAGCTTCACACTGTTCGGATTTTGCTATTTTTATACCATAAGCCATGCTTCCATGTCGGTTGCGGCGATACTTCTTTACACTTCGCCGTTTTTTGTAATGCTCATGGCTTCACTTTTCTTCCGCGAAAAAATAACTGCCGCCAAAATCATAGCTTTGATAACAGCGGCAGCCGGATGTTTTATGATATGCGGCAGTGACGGCAATGCTCAGCTTACGCCGTCGATACTGTTTATCGGCATTGCATCTGGGCTTTGTTATGCCCTGTACAGCATTTTCGGCAGAGTAGCGCTCAAAAAATATTCCTCAGCCACCGTCACAGCGTATACATTCATCTTTGCATCGATAGGCAGTTTGTTTTTAGTTGACTTTCCAAAAATTGCTTCGGTTTGTGCAACAAATCCTCAAGCTATCTTGCTTGCGGTAATATTCTCCTATGTGAGCGCGGTTTTTCCGTACATTCTCTATACGGGAGGCTTAAAGTATGCAGATACATCAAAGGCATCAATCATGGCAACCTTTGAAGCTGTCGTTGCCGCTGTATCCGGAATTATTTTCTTTAACGAACGTATAACACTTATCGGCATTTTAGGTATAGTTCTTGTTCTTTTTGCGGTGTATCTGCTTAACAAAAAGCGCGCATTATGAAAGAGCTTCAATAGCTTTCAAAAGCTGTATATCCTCATTAAGTTCCATCTCGGAAATCGCTTTGTCGCTATTCATTTCAACCGTCACATCCGGCTCGATTCCGATTTTATGAATACAATTTCCGCTCGGAGTATAGTATCTTGCGGTGGTTATCGACATTCCCGACCCATCGGAAAATGGATACACTGTCTGTACAATTCCCTTTCCGTAGGTTTTTGTACCGATAACGGTTGCTCTTTCATAATCCTTAAGTGCACCCGTTAAAACCTCCGAGGCGGACGCGCTTCCGCCGTTCACCAATACTGAAATGGGGATGTTAAGCTCTCTGCTGTCCGAATATACCGTGTCTCGCTTTCCGTTTTTATCCTCGGTATAAGTAATAATTCCCTCCGGTAAAAGCTCATCGGCTATCTTGCAGACAACATTTAAATCACCACCCGGATTATCCCTTAAATCCAACACAACTTTTTTCATTCCCGCCGCTTTGAGTGCGGACAAGTGCTCAGAAAATTCATCATAAGTGTCTTTTGAGTTTTTTGTGTTTTTCGATTCAAATCCGGTTATTCTCAAATACCCCACATTGTCTCCCAGCATTTTGGACTTTACGCTTTTCTTAATTACCTCTTCTCTGGTAATTTCAATTTCAAACTCGCCTTTTCCGTCCCTTTCCAGCTTAAGGCGTACGCCGGTGCCCGCATCACCGTTTTTAAGATATGCCGCCGCATCTGAAAGTCGGTTTGCTCCGTATCGCTCCCCGTCAATTTCAAGCAGTACATCTCCCGATTTTATCCCTGCCTTTTCTGCCGGACTGTCCTCCATAGGAGATATTATCACAAGGCAATCCTTATTTGTGTCCGCGCCTATCGTCGCACCAAGTCCCACATAGCTTGATACCAGATTATCTCGATAGGAGTTGAATTCCTCTTTCGGAAAGTATGCGGTATACGGGTCATCCACAGCCGCCGCCATTGCCATTGACGCGTAATCTGCCAGCTTTTCATCATCCGCCTCAAAAAGCGAATATTCCGACAGCATTTTTCTCACCACCGAAATTTTCTGCATTGTCTCCCCCGCTGCTATGCCGAAGATATCCTGCGCAGTTACAGTGACAACACACGTTATAAGAGCTGTTACGATAATCGTAATGACATATTTCTTTTTGCTTTCCATTTCCAAAAACCTCCAAATATCATATATTTTATCTTATGCACTCTTTTAAATATTATAATAGAGGTGACACAAATCACCCCTTAATAATCGCATATTATAAATACCCTGCCGGATTTACGGTTTTGCCGTTTATTCTCACCTCAAAATGCAAGTGATTTCCGGTTGAGTTTCCTGTTGAGCCCACTTTTGCGATAGTCTGCCCCTTTGTAACCGATTGTCCGGCACTTACCAACAGCTTACTGCAATGTGCGTAATAGGTTACATATCCTCCGCCATGGTTTACCGTAACGGTGTATCCGTATCCGTTAATCCAACCGGAGGTCAGTACAACTCCGTCCTCTGCGGCATAAATCGCTGTGCCTGCCGGTGCGGCATAATCTATTCCGGTATGCAATTTTTTCGTACCCGTAATAGGATGTATTCTGTAGCCGTACCCCGATGAAACACGCGTATAGCTTGCAAGCGGGAACAAAAACTTTCCGTTGCCCTTGTAGGTCACCGTTTTCTGTACGCTCGACCTCATTGCCGCCTCAATCTGAGCCTGAATCTGTTTCTCCGCCTTTTCCATCTCAGCCTCTTGCTTTTTAAGCTCATTTATGTCATTGCTCAGGCTTTTGATAATCTGCTCCTGCTCAGATTGTTTTTCCTTAATCGTATTCTTTTTCTGCTGAAGAATTTGTTTTGCTTCAACTTGTTCGTTTTTTTCTGATTCCACAACCTGTTTTGCGGCGGCAATTTCTTCGGATTGTGCCTTGAATTCGTCAATCATCGCATTATCGTGTTTAACAATAGACTCAACAATGGAAATCCTCGTGAATAAATCCGACAACCCTTTTGCCTTCAAAATCATTTCAAGATATGAAGTGGTACCATTTTCATACATGATTTTCATGCGTTTCTTTAGCAACTTATCGGTTTTTTTTATCGACTCATCCAAAACCTTTATCTCGTCATTCTTTTTTGCGATTTCGGCATTTTTTTCATCGATTACCGCCTGAACGGAATCAATATCGTCCTGCAAACCGGAAATTTCAACGTCCAACGCATCCTTTTTTGCTTTCTGCGCGCTCTGTTCCGCCTGCTTGCTCTTTATTTCTTTTTTTGTATTTTCAACCTTTTTTTGATTTGCCGAAAGGTCATTTTTTAAATCACTTACACTTTTTGCCGCATGTGCCGTACCGGAAAACGCCATCAAAAGCGCTGCAAAAACGCATAATAATCTTTTTTTCATGTTAAATCTCCTTATACATGCAAATACTTGCGCATAGAAATCGCGCTTCCAAGCACGCCTATCAAACTGCCAAAAACCACGAACAACACCGCAATTATAGGAGCTACTTGCCATATCCCGACAAATTCAAAAACGTTAAAATTGCTTGCGGATATTTTGCCGAGCAGTGCAAAATACGTCCAGAATATCACTAAAAATGCCGCAACAGCCCCCAAAAAACCGATTATAAGTCCTTCCAACACAAATGGTACGCGGATAAATCTGTCCGTTGCCCCGATATATTTCATAATATTGATTTCTTTTTTGCGGTTAAACACCGTCAGCTTTACGGTATTTGATATAATCACGATAGCAATGACGAACAAAACTATCATTATTGCAATACTTACCCTTTTCACCGCCCTCGATATCGATAAAACCAAATTTACCACATCCTGTTTATTGACCACCTTTTCAACATCGGCAATTGTCTCAAGCGCCTCTGCGGTTTCTTTGGTTTTTTCTATATCGGAAAGCACGATTTTATATGAATCGGAGAACGGGTTATCCTCACGTAAGCCATCCAGCATCGCTTCATTTCCCTCGAACATATCATTTTCGGCATATTCCAATGTCTGCTCCTTAGAAAAAAGTGTCACCTGCTTTACGTTTTCGATTGTCTCGATTTCTCCTGCCATTTCCGCAATTCGTTCCTCCGAGGTGCCGTCTTTTATATAAAGCTGAATTTCGCACTGGTCCTTAACCTGTTCTGTAATTGCATTGACATTGACCGACAAAACGGCAAAAATTCCGACCATAATGAGACAACATGCAATGGTAAACAGAGATGCTACACTCATCAAGCCGTTTCTTGTAACATTCTTTTTTGCCTCGGAAAATGAATATTTAAACTTCGACAGCTTCAAGATATTCACCTCCAACCTCATCACGCACCAAATGTCCGTCTTGAATTTCAATTACTCGTTTTTTCATAACATCCACTATATCTTTTGCATGAGTTGCCATTATAATAGTGGTTCCCATACGGTTTATTTCCTCGAATATATCCATTATTTCCATTGCTGTTTTGGGATTCAAATTTCCCGTAGGCTCGTCCGCAATCAAAATAAGCGGATGATTGGCAAGCGCCCTTGCAAGCGCCACCCTCTGCTGTTCTCCTCCGGAAAGCTGGCGCGGATACATCTTTGCCTTATAATTAAGTCCAACCTCGCTCAGCACCTCCGGCACGCGTTTTCTTATCTCACGTCTGCCCGCGCCCACAACGCGCATTGCAAATTCCACATTTTCATATACCGTTCTGTCCTCCAGCAATCTGAAATCCTGGAAAACAACGCCCATTTTTCTGCGCAGAAACGGAATTTCCTTATCCGGTAGCGCGGTTACATCTATTCCGTCAAGATACACCTTGCCCTCGGTAACATTTGTTTCACGCATAATAAGCTTTGTAATCGTCGTTTTGCCGGCACCGCTTGAGCCTACCAAAAAAACGAATTCGCCGTTTTCAATTTTAAAACTTGCATTTTCAAGCGCGATGTTTCCCGCATCCTCAAAACGCTTAGTAACATTTTCAAATTCTATCATAAATTACTCCCGTATTCCGTTAAAAAGTGCGGCAAAATACCGCACACTTCAACTATACCTATACGTTCATAGGGTTCGACGTTAAATATTTATGCACCATCATGGCAACCTTAAATACTATTGCCTGGTCAAACTTTCTAAGGTCAAGCCCCGTAAGCTTATATATTTTTTCAAGTCGGTAAACCAACGTATTTCTGTGTACAAAAAGCTGACGCGATGTTTCCGACACATTCAAGTCATTTTCAAAAAATTTGTTTATGGTAAGAATGGTTTCCGAATCAAGAAGCGAAATGTCTCCCTTTTTGAAAACCTCCTGCAAAAACAGTTCGCAAAGCTTTATCGGAAGCTGATATATAAGTCTGCCGATACCCAGGCTGTCATAGTTCAAAATATATTTTTCTTCATCAAAAACCTTGCCCACTTCAAGTGCAATTTGCGCTTCTTTATACGCGGTATTAAGCCCATTTATATTCTCCGCAACCGTACTTACACCCACCAAAATGCTCATCATGGTTTCGGCATGAACATTGTCCAAAATCTGTCTTGCAATGCAGTTAATTGTCTCGGTATCGCAGTTTTCTTTCATTTCCTTTATCAAAACGATATTACTGCTGTCGATATTTATAACGAAATCCTTTTCCTTATCCGGGAACATGTTGCGTATAACCTCGTAAATACCTACCTCGCCCTTTTTCATCACCTTTATATAGAAAACCGCACGGGGAGCATCAACATCAACATGAAGCTCCAGCGCTTTCTGGTGCAAATCAAAAGCAAGCATATTATCAAAGATAATATTCTGCATGAATATCGTTTTATCATATTTTTCATCATAATAATGGCGCACATTATTTGCGGCAACCGTCACCGCATTACAGCAATAGCGAGAAACCTCATCTGTTCCCTCAACATATACTATATACTCCGGATAAGGTCTGCCGTCAAGCAACCTGACGATATACCCCTCCCGAACAAACATACCCGTATTTTCTTCCGCGGCACCGATTAATTCCATTACCAAATCTTCCGAAATTTCCGGGCCGTTTGCCGCCAGTACAAGACCGGTAGCATCGGCAATACCGAACTTTTTCGGGAACACATCCGCCATCTGAGAAACAATATCCTGAAACGCTTTACTTATCATAATAAACCCCATAGCCTTTCTGCCCGAAAAATAATCCCCCCTGCTTTATCACGGGCGTATAAAGCACCGCTGCAAATATTGCCGCAGCACACAACGCAAAACCGATAGAATTGTACGCAAAAAACATCGGAATATGCTTGTATTCCTCTATATTATAACATAATAAATTTAAATTGTATAGTTTTTTTGTGCATTTTTTTTAAAAGTTACAATTTCTTAACATTTTCACAGCTTTTTGCCCTGCTTTTTCGACACTTTTGTTTTTTTATCGATTTTACCGAAAATTAAAGTTCCCCGCATTTATTGACTTACCGATGATTTTGTAATATAATTTATTTAAGAAATATTTTTAAAGGACACATACTATGGAAAAAATTTTAGAAAACGGATTTAACGAACTCGGGATAGAAGTATCTCCCGTGCAAATACAGCAGCTCATCACATACTCCGACTTGCTTACGCAGTGGAATGAAAAAATCAACTTAACTGCAATCTGCGACACCGAGGGAATCGCAAGGAAACATTTTCTTGACAGTGCCGCCGCTCTGCTCACGGGGCATGTAGACGGAAAAGTCATAGATGTCGGAACCGGAGCCGGTTTTCCCGGTCTTGTTCTGAAAATATTGAAGCCGGAAATTTCGCTTACTCTCCTTGACTCCCTTCAAAAACGTTTGAATTTTTTGGAAATCGTTTCGGATTCGGTAGGTGCCGATGCGGAACTTGTACACGCACGAGCCGAGGACGGAGGACGGAGGATGCGCTCACAGTTTGACACTGTGGTATCCCGTGCGGTTGCAAACATGACGGTGCTTTCCGAGCTTTGTATTCCGTTTTTGAAGGTTGGGGGATATTTCCTCGCACTTAAAGGACCACTTGCCGAGGAGGAGCTGTCCGACGCAAAACGTGCCATACACATACTCGGCGGCAAGGTTGAGGACGTATTATCCGTAAAAATACCGGGAACCGACTTGAATCATAAAATAATAATCATAAAAAAAGTACAACAAACTCCCCAACAATATCCCAGAAAGCCCGGAATTGCAACAAAAAATCCAATCGGTTCATGTTATAATTTGAAGAAAAAAGCGGCTAAATAAAAAAAGCCGCTTTTTTTGACGAACGATTTTTCTTTTCTTCCCGAAAATTTGTGATATAATGCAATTAGTAAGACGGTCCAATCATAACATTACATGTATATGTACATAAGCTCCCGAATATGTGTACATCTGCTCTCCCCCCCAAAAAAACATTATAACGGGCCGTCTTACCACCTTCCATAAATTTACGCGAAAGGATAATGGTTATGCAGGTATTCAAATCAAAAGAAAACGCAGCAATGAAGATTGTCAGCCTTCCGATTCACAGTATTTTTCCAAATCCGTCACAACCGCGAAAGTATTTCGATTCAATAAGTCTTGATGAGCTTACCGAATCCATAGAGGAATTCGGTGTTCTTCAGCCTATTTCCGTTCGGAAAATACGCGGTGGCTATGAAATCGTCGCCGGTGAGCGCCGATTCCGCGCGGCGGAAAATGCGGGACTTGATACAATCCCCGCAATCATAATGCACGTAGACGAGAAAAAATCAGCACTTTTGGCGCTTTTGGAAAACCTCCAGCGAGATGACCTCACATTTTTTGAGGTAGCGGAAAGCTACCAAAATTTAATAAAAACTCAAGGCATGACCCAGGAGGAAATAGCGCGCAAGCTCGGGAAATCGCAATCGAACATCGCAAACAAACTCAGACTTTTAAGACTTTACCCCAGAACGCGCAGGCTGATACTGGAATACTCCCTTACAGAACGTCACGCACGTGCACTGCTTCATCTTACAGACGAGGAGGCACAGCTTCTTGCGGTGCGCACAATAAGCGAAAAAAACTTAAATGTTTCACAATCGGAGGAGCTGATAAAAAATATGCTTTCGGTTTCCAAACCCTCTGCGCAAAAACTGAAAATCAAAAGTTTACAGGATATCCGAGTATTCACCAACACAATCAAACGTGCGCTGGAAATCATGCGTGACGGCGGCGTGAATGCCGATATGGAAACCAATTCTTTTGATTGGGGTGTGGAATACATCATCAAAGTGAAAAACGGATAATCGTATACAAAAATCTGCCGACACACAAACCGCGGAACTTGCATTTTCGGCACTCGGCTTGTCAGCTCGGCAGATATATTTTTTATTTTTCAAAAACCTTGAAATTTCTTGCAAGACTCACAACCTGTTCCCCGGAAACAATAACATGGTCAACAAGTCTTACTTCGACAAAATTAAGCGCCATTTCTATTGTTTTTGTGATTTTTATGTCACTGTCCGATGGCATTGCATTACCATTCGGATGATTATGCGCCAAGATCATATACGGATACCGCTCATTTACCGCAAGCTTAACAATCTCTCTGGGGTAAAGCGGCGCGGCATTTACCGTTCCGGTTGAAATGCGCTTGATTTTTCTGACTATGCAATCCCTATCCATCAGCACCGCATACGCAATCTCCTTTGTGTGTCCGTAAAAAAGATTTTTTATGTATGTGTTTATGTTAATTGGTGTAAGGCGCGCATTTTTAATATCGTTTACATCATTTATGTATCTCTTTGCGCAGGATGCCATAAGCTTCAGCATCGTGGCTGTGTGGCGACTTACTCCGTCAATAGCCGTAAGATTTTCTATGTCCGCCTCCAAAATATTGCCGAAACTTCCGAATTCATTTATCAGCTTATGCGCTGTTTCATTCGTATTTCTTCTCGGAATTGCATAAAACAGCAGAAGCTCCACAAACTCATGGTCCTCAAGACCGTCCTCTGCCATACCTTCTTCAAGCAGGTTCAAAAACTTTTCTTTCAGCCTTTCCCTGTGATTTTCATGCAAATTGTTGCTATCCCCCATATGTAACACCTCCGCAGAAATTGCTGTTTTCTTTCGCATATCCGTAAAACATGCTTTTCGGCAAAATATTTGCCTCGCCTTAATTATTGAAATTCTTATAAAATCAGTGAACGATTCAGATGCTGTATTTGTTCTGAAATTTTGCACTTTCAGCACAAAGCTAAATTATTCCGCTTCGCTGTACAGCTAAATTGTTTTTTCAAAACAGCTAAATTAAATTCGCTTATTCGCTGACCGCAGGTCAATTTAGCTACGAAGTAATTTAGCGTGCTTTAACACATTTAGCTCGCCGTCAGGCGAATTTAGCCGAATTCATCTTTGATGAATTCATTATAGCACACTCTCATTAAAAAGTCAAACGTTTGATTGATTTTTGTTTCTGCTGTTTCCGGACGGATAAACTCCCTTTTACAGGTGTACTTTTCCGTATATTTTCCGCACTCTTTCGGCTATATGGGGAAAACGCAAAACAGCGGAGGGGAAATCCCGAATCCGCTGTTTTACAAACTATACAAAAAGTTTTCAATTTTTCTTATTAAAGTCTGAATTTTTTCGCAAATTCCATACAAAAGCACAACTGTTATTTGTACATAGGTCCATACTTTTTGCATGCGGCAAAATCCGCCGCCTGAGAATCCTCGGTTCCGAAGGACGCCCAAGCATGAGGTCTATAAACCTTTTCTTCCGGTACATTATGCATGGTTACCGGGATTCTGAGCATTGAACACAGTGTGATAATATCCGCACCAACATGTCCGCCGATTGTTACTCCGTGATTTGCGCCCCAATTAGCCATAACAGAATATACATCTCGAAATGCTCCTTTTCCGGTCAAAATCGGAGCGAACCAAGTTGTGGGCCATGTCGGATCAGTTCTCTTATCCAGCTTGTCGTGAACATCTTCCGGAAGCACACAAGTATATCCCTCGGCAATTTGAACTACCGGGCCTACACCCTCCACTATATTCACACGAATCATAGTAACCGGCATTTCAGCCTCAGTTTTAAAGTGACTTGAAAATCCGCCGCCGCGGAAATATTCATAATCGGCACGGCACCAATCGGTTGCTTCAAGGCAAGCTTTGATGTCCTCATCGGTCATATTCCACCATTCCTTGATGGTTCCGTTTCCGTTTTCATCCTTTGCGGCACCGGTGCAATCCATAGCGGTTGCGCCGGAATTGATTAAGTGAATTATACCATCCTTTGCCTTACCGCAAAGTTCCTTACCGGTAACGCGTTTTACCGCATCCGGTGACCAATATGTACGCACATCGTGGAAAGCCGGAGCTTTTCCGGTAATAAGAGTTGCGAGCATCATGGAAATTCCGTTTAAAGTGTCATTTTCGGTAGCAAACGGGGTAGGCATTTTCTTTCCGTTCCAGTCAAAAGAGCTTGCCAACAGTGACTCGGTAAAGTCCGCATTCGGAAGCCAATCGGTCCAGTTACGCTGTCCCTGGAAACCTCCCGCAACGGCATTTTTTCCGAGAGCTTCTTCATGCCAGCCCATTTCGTCCAGTTTCGGATTACCGTAAAGAATATCGCGCACGATTACCGTGAACTTTGCAATAAATTCCCAATCCTTATCTGCATCCACAACCTTGGATTTTTTGATAATCTCAGGGAAGTTCTTTCCGGCATTTTTATCAAAGCCCTCTGGGCAGTTTGCCTTAATCCATGCAAGTGCCTTTTCATATTCGTCATGGTCATATATTTCAAGCGTAATACGTCTTAAAATTTCCGTCAAATCCACAAATTCAGCACGAATACCGAGGTACTTCTGCATAAAGGACATATCGCAGTAAGAACCCGCAATTCCCATGGAAACTCCGCCGAGATTTACATATGCCTTATCCTTCATCTGTCCCACCGCAAGAGCTGCTTTTGCCCAGCGAATCATCTTCTCCGCAACATCATCGGGAACGCTGTTGTCCTCAATATCCTGAACATCTCTGCCGTACATTGCAAATGCGGGAAGTCCCCTTTGAGCAAATGCCGCCATAACTGCCGCAAGATATACCGCACCCGGTCTTTCGGTACCGTTAAAGCCCCAAACAGCCTTTATTGTGTCACCGGACAAATCCATTGTCTCGGAGCCGTAGCACCAGCACGGCGTTACCGCCAGGCTTGCACATACATTCTGTGTGCTGAAATATTCCGCACATTTTGCCGCCTCGGCACCGCCTCCGATTGTACATGGCGAAATAACACATTCTGCAGGTGTTCCGTCTTGGTAGCGGACATTCTCTTCAATGAGTTTCTTTGCCGCCTGTGCCATTGCCATTGTTTTCTCTTCCAGACTTTCGCGCACACCTCCCCAGCGGCCGTCAATAGTCGGTCTTATTCCTATTTTTGGTTTCATGCTTTTTCCTCCTTTATTTTCGCCGGCATCAGCCGGTTATAACTCCTTTTTTAAGCAGTATGTTTGCATACAGTGCACTCTCCCCTGTGGCAATCACCGCATAAGCATCCTTTGCTCTTTCATAAAACGCAAATCGCTCAATATGCTCAAAATCTTCATCTGTGTACTTTTCGCAGATATTTTTGTACTCATCCCATATCGGCGTTTTTACATTATCTCCCGGCATAACCTCCATAAGATATATCGGTTTTTCGTATGTATCAAGCGGCAAAAGCTCCAGCACCGCCTCTAACACCTCACATGCATTATTGCCGCTCAAATATACAACACGCTTGCCCATCGACGACGCCGGAAAGTTTCCGTCCGCAATCACCATCTCGTCTCCGTGCCCCATTTCACACAAAATTTTAAGAAGCTCCGGAGGTATGATTTTCGGTATTCCTTTCAGCATTTTTTTATCCTCCAAAAATGTACTCATATATTTCTTGACATTTTAAAATGGTTGTTATACAATCATCTTATACTGATTTCATTGTATCATACAGGCTATGGATTTCAATGTTATAAATCGGCTTAATATTGTTTAAAATCGACTTTGGAGGTGACACACCCGTGTCAGATATTGGGAGAGTTTACAAGTTTGGCAAGACTGCTGTCGGCGATAATTGGAACTATAAAAATTCAAAAAACCTTAATCGCTTGTACTACATACACGGAGGAAGCGGAACCTACACACATGGCGGAAGAGAGCACGCCTTTATTTCGGATACCCTTTATTTTCTACCGTACACCGCGAAGATTTTCCCTAAAGGTGACCCCGCAAATCCGCTTATGCACTCATATGCGGACTTTGAATTCATTCCGCCCATAACCGCAGACAGACCGCTTACCTTAAATCCGATTGGCGATGAAATGTCAGAAGCCGCCTGCGCAATTTTTTTAAAGGGCGCAGAGCTTTCGGAAAATGGCAGCCTCAATTACTCCGATATGTCGGACGAACTTACCGGGCTCTGTTTTTCCGCCGTAAAATTTCTTGCGTTCAAAATCGCCGCGGCAAGCGGTTTTTCCCCGGTAAATGACGAAATAGTAATAGATGCGCTTGAATACATGCTTGAAAATCTCTCCTCACCCCTTTCGGTAGGTGAGCTTGCAAAACGATATTTTATGACAGATGATGCGTTTATACGCCGTTTTTCAAAATCCATGTGCGTAACGCCCTATGCATGGCTAAAAAATACACGTTTAAAAACCGCCCGTTCCCTTTTGGATAACGGCGTAAGCCTTTCCGCCGCCGCGGATTACGTCGGGTATTCCGACTCCTCCGCACTGCTCCATGCACTCAAAGGACAAGGCGCGGAGCAACAGAAAAAGAGGCTGTAACGGTTTTGAGCCGCCGGATATTCCGGTTTTCGGCACATCGCATTCACATCCTCTTTTAAAAAGCGTAAAATCAAATTGCTTTATTAAATTGTCAAAATTCCGTCGGGTGATTCAACCAGAATTTGTATATCCTCTTCCCTGCCCGTTTCCGCATTTATATATACAAGAAAATTTTTGCCCTCGGCAGTGCCTTTAAATTCATAACAAAGCACCTCTTTCTTGGAATCTTTCGGAATAAGCGCAATATTTACGCTGTCAACGCTGAGTCGTCGGCTTATTTTATTTCGCGCATCCTGCTTTGTCAAAGCCGGAGTCCTTATATCACGTGTGCAGTGATTCATAATATACCCGTTTGCCTCCATGCCGACAATTTCGCCGTCATCCAATGCGACTTTCACCTTTATCAGGTCGCTGTAACATATAACATTATTCTGCTTGTAGGCAAAATTCACCGTCGCTACACCATTTGACTTTTCGTAATAGCTGTTTTTCATATTTTCAAAACCTTGCTTTTCAAGATATTTCCGTGCCTTTAAGATTGCATCTTCAACCGACAGCTTTTCCGCACGTACTCGGCGGTTATTCAAAAAATAGACAACGTATCCGCCTTTTTTTGTAATTCCTACCGATATTTCGGAGCCTCTTTTTGCAACATGGAAAATGTATGAATTCATATGGGAATTTTCGCTTTCTCCCGCATATTCCGTTTTTTCTTTCCTCACGCCGCAGATTTCCGCTGCCTTTGTCGTGGCTTCATCTTTGGTTATTTCACGTGCATTTTCTGTCAGTTTCGGCTTCATATTCTCTATGTGCTCCGAAAACGGCCCATCATAAATCAAAGAGGGATATTCACCAAATTCCTTTTCTATATCGGAAAATGGTTCGGAGGATTCCGCATGAACCGTTTTTATCAGCGAAACATTCGCGTTTTCCCCGAATTTAAGCTCACCGTCAAATACTCTCTTTGAAACATCTCCGAGAGCACTGTTAAGCGATGTCGCATACTTCCCGAGGGAAGTCAGATTTTCGTACTCCTCCTCGCTTATTGTCTTTTTATCGATAAGACTTTGGCTCAATGTATAGGTATAATCTCCTACCTGTGACAAAAATTTTTCGGTTTTATCCAATTGCACCTCGGTTATCGGCAATTGTGCAAGGCATGCCTTTGCGGCAGATGCCTGTACCGAAAGCTCCTGTGAAATGGAGGACATTTCCCCCGCGGAGGTTGCCAGCATGCCCTTTGCCAAAAGCGTGTCTATATCATCCACATAACCCGTCAATTCAAAAAACGCACGGTTATATGTGTCCTCCAAACTTCTGCGATACGCACAAGCGCTGTAATATTCGTAAATCCCGAAAACGCCGAGAACAACCAATATCACGGCACCCGCCCAATAAATTTTTCTTTTCTCCATATTTCCTCCTACTTGCAAAAACGATGCTTGCCTATTTGAATTATCAGTGGTCTTGACCATATCCACTTATTCGTTGCAGTATCCGGATTGAAATAATAAATCGCGCCATATGTTGGATCCCAGCCGTTCAACGCATCTTGGCAAGCCTTGTAAACTGTTGAATTCTCCGCAATCGGCACATTTATCTGCCCGTCCGATACCGCAGTAAACGCTCCGGGCTGGTAAATCACACCTGAGATTGTGTTGGGGAATGACGGGTGCTTTACTCGATTTAAGATAACCGCCGCAACCGCCACCTGCCCCTCATATACCTCACCTCGCGCCTCGCCGTTTACCGCCCTTGCCAAAAGCTGAATATCACCTTCCGAGCGCTGAGTCTGTGCCGCCGCAAAACGCGGGATAATAACGGCGGCACTTGTCAATATCAAGCCTGCCGCCAAAGCGATTGACGCGTAAATTTTTATCTGTTTCATTACAATCACCTCTTTTTTGATTTTCTGCATGTAGCTTTCCCTAAAAATTTCTTTATATGTATAATTTTTTTCTTTTGTGTCCACAATGTAACCGACACTAATTTAAGAAAGGAATGGTTATTATAAAAAAACTCTCCCTTTTTACCATTGTTATTTTCTCCTGTTTCGCGCTGTCCTTTGCGTATGCCGTTCAAATACAAAATGATTTAAGTTGTAACCTCTTGCGCATGCACATAATCCCAAACAGCAACTCTTCCGTTGACCGCAGTATAAAACAGACTGTCCGAAATGATGTGTTGAATTTAATAAATGAAGAATCAACCCTCCATGATATCACCTCCGCCGCAAATCGTTCACTTAGACTATTGGGTGCGGACTACTCTGCATCCGCCTCTGTTGAAAGGTGCTACGTTCCGCAAAAAAGCTATAAAAATCTGCAACTTCCCGAGGGAGAATATACTTGCATAAAAATAACTCTCGGCAACGGCGGCGGTGCAAATTGGTGGTGTGTGGCATATCCGCCGCTATGTTTTACCGAGGAAGCCATCGGCGAACTCAGCGAAAGTGGCATGAAAGCTTTGGAAAATAATCTTAGCCATGAAGCATTGCAGACAATCATCAAAAGCGGGGATGTGAATTTTCGTTTTAAGCTTGTTGAGGAGATACAAAAGCTTCGCTTTAAATATCAATAAGCGCTGAATAAATCCGCCATTACAGTTCCAAAGCATGAAAAAAGGCGAGGAAATTTTTCCTCACCTTGTAATTTGTCCTATTCCCAATCTTCCCACTTCCATTCGTCCAGCCAATCGATATAAACCATTCCGTCGGGATTTTCTGCCGTAGGCGGTTCAAATCTCAGCGGAAGCCATACATAATCCGCTATTGAAGTATTTTCCACCACTTTTTTGTATTTATCGCAAACTCCCGACAAATCTTTTTTCTCATCCGTCGGCGAATAAAGCATGTGATACATCTCGGCATACTCTTCATACGGCAAATCCATATATTCCGGCAGCCATCTGTCCGCACATGCAATGTAAAGATTTTTCTTTCCCTCCACCTTAAAAACAGAGGATATCTGAGAATGGAAAGAGGTGCCTGTTTTATCATTTACATGCGGATTTCCCAAAACCCTGAACGGGCCATGGAAAGTGTCTGCCACCGCAACCTCGGAGGGGTTCGGAAGATACCCCGTTGTACCCGATGTGATGAGATACTGTTTATTATTGTATGTAAAGTGAGCCGTTGCCTCTCTTACATACGGCGGGTGTACGTGCGGAAAATGCGTGCTGTAAAATCCGGTAACATCGGTATAATCATCCGTCAAATCCGCACATATCGTTTCACTGTGAACCCTCTCAAAATAGTAGTACCCTTTTCCGTCGGGAGCTACAACCAAATCAAAGTCCCCGGCACTCATCCCAAGAGGTCTCAGACCTTTTTTCACAACGGTATACGGTCCCGTTATCTTCTCGGCCGTCAAAACCGTCTCGCACTGCGTTTCGTCCTTGTTCATTATTTTCAGCCAGCAGACAAATTTTCCCGTCAGCTTATTGAAAATGATGTGGGGTCTGTCCATACACACGCTTGGATGAAGGGGAGAACTTTCGTTATCCAAATCCGGCGGTATTATTACGCCCAAATCCGTCCAGTTATACAAATCCTTTGAGCTGTAACATCTTACGCCCCAATGCCATATTCCGTTTTTTCCGTCTGTTTTTTCTTTGTTCTCGCCGTAAAAATAATATGTCCCGTCTATGTAAAGTACAGAGCCTCCGTGAGCCTGTATTCTGTTACCGTTTGTGTCAAGCCATATTTTACCCGGCATAAAGCTACTGTATTTTTCCATTTGATTACGTCCTTACCTCATCTAACTTATCATTATCCCTTTACTCCGCCGATGTTTACGCCGCCCAAAATTCTTTTTTGGAACAAAACAAAGATTAAGAAAGGCGGAATACTTGCAAATACCAAGCCCATAAAGTAGGTATTCATTTGCACCTGAGTATCCGAGCGCAATCTGTAAATTTGAAGCGGAACCACAGGGTTCTTGTCAAGTACCAACAGCGGTGTGAAGAAATCCGACCAAGCTCCGCTTAAAACACCGATTGATTCATAAATGATAATCGGCATAGCAAGCGGGAGCATTATGCGGAAAAACACACCGAAATTATTACATCCGTCTATCTTAGCCGCCTCTACGTATGCTTGCGAAAGTGCATCGAACGCATTTTTGAAAAGCAATACCGAAAATGTATCGGCACCGGCATTGAGCCACATCGGCCAATAGGTATCCAAAAGACTTACACCAATTCCGTTATCTGCAGCAAACGGAAAATGCAACCACGAAATATAGTTTGGTACCATTCTGATTTGGCTCGGCATCATCATAGTCCAAACAACCAGAGTAAATACCAGCTTTGAGCCCGACGGCTTGAGTTTAGACAGCACATATCCACCGAAGCCGCACACCACAATTCTTACCGCCCAGTTACCCAGTGAAAGCACAATTGTGTTTATTATAGAATCTCCGAGCTGTAAATAGCTCCATGATTCACCGAGTCTTGTCACAATCCTGTTCCAAGACATATCCTGAGGAAAAAAGCTAAAGGATGCATATATCTCCTTTGTATCCTTAAAAGCCGTCAAAACCGTCCAGATTGCCGGGATTACCGAAATCATAGAAACGATTATAAGCACAGCAAAAAACGCCCAATAAAGAGTTTTTCCGCTTGAAGTCTTTAAATCGGAGGAGCTGAGCACGCCTGTTTGTTTATTGTCAAATTTTTTCATGTTTCGTTCCTCCTTAGTATCTTTCCTCGACCTTACGGTTCAGCCAGAAGTAGAAAATTGTAAATACAATCAAAATCATAAATATGATAACACCAAGTGCCATTGCCTGACCGGTTCCGTTTCCGCCGCTGTTAAAGCCGTATTGATACAGCTGGTATGACAGCGATGTCGATGCGCCGTTAGGTCCTCCGCCCGTCATGGCAAGGGGCTGTTCCATAACCTGGAACACATTTATAATCTGTCGTACCAAATTGAGCAGAAGCAATCCCTCCATGGCAGGACGGGTTATGTGCCAAAGCCGTTTAAACGGTCCTGCTCCGTCTATGATTGCCGCCTCATAAAGCTCCACCGATACACCCTGAACAGATGCGTAATACAAAAGCATTGTCGCTGGGAAGCCCTTCCACGTCATGTATATGACAATTCCGATAATTGCAAAATGCGGATTGTTGAGCCACTGATAAGGCGATTGCCCCATTTTTGCCAATATCATATTCAAAAGTCCTGTTTGATCCGGGTAATATATGAAATACCACATAAGCATAGCGGCAATTCCCGGAATCACTGCCGGAATGTAAATAAGTACGCGAAATCCGTTTTTGAAATGAACGATTTCATTTATCATAATCGCTATAAAAAGTGGCGGCAAAAAGCCTATAATCAATGACCAAAATACATACATTACCGTATTCCAAAGTATCGGCAAAAACTGCGTATGCATAAGTACCTTGCGGTAATTATCAATACCGCAGAAATCCCCGGCGGTGTAGCCTTTCATGTTGAAAAATGACCACACTCCGCCCATTACCGTCGGACGCCAAACAAACAGATAGAGTATTACCACCATCGGCAGCATCAGAATCCACGCATCAAAATTATTGCGAAAGCCTAATTTTCTTTTCGTTTTATCTTTTTTATGCAAAACCTTCATTGTCTTATCTCCTATAACCTTCATATAATTTATTTATTCCGGCATCGCTTTTGAAACCGCGATTTCAAAAGCAATGCCGGAATTACATATTTAATGCATTGTAAATTGCCACTGCCGCTTCTGCCCTTGTAAGCGGGTTTAAAGGATTGAAATGTTTGTTGCCGTCACCCTGCAAGACTCCCGAGGTTTGCAGTACGGATATCGGTTTTGCCGATATTTCCGTAAATAAATCTTTGTCCGCAAAGAATTGTTTCTGTTCCACATTCTCAAAGCCGCATCCCGCAAAGCTTGCCGCTCTGTACAGAAGAACTGCCATATTCTGTCTTGTAATGCTCTCATCCGCATTGAATCTTTCGCGGTAAACCTCTGTCAGAAGATTTACATTTTCAGCAGATGAAACCCAATCACCGTACCATGCATCCTGCGGTATATCGTTAAAGCTTGACTTTTCCGATATTTTGCTTATTCCGAAAGCATTCACGAGCATTGTGACAAACTCGGCATTTGACACTGTCAAATTAGGCTCAAATTTTCCGTTTCCTCTGCCGCTGACAATTCCTTTTTCCAAAAGATATTCAATCTCTTCCCTTGCCCATTCCGCCTCATCCAAATCGGAAAACGCCTCATGAGAGGAATCGACACCGAAACTGTATTCTTTTAAGAATGCTGATGTTCCGTCCAATCTGTAGGAAAGCTTAATTGTATGCTTGCCCTCCTCAATCGCCGGCATTTTTGCGGTTATGGAATTTTCGTCCGCGGTACATTCAACCGGAACGCCGTCCACATAAGCATAAACCGAATTCTGAACAAGCTTTGCTATTCCGTCCGAAAATTCAACTCTTATATTTTCGGGAGCTTGAGCGTATATGCTGTTTTCCTCCGGATAGACTTTAGATATTTCGGAATATCCCTTATCCTCGGTTTCTATTGTGTAGGTTCCAAGGGAAAGTATCTTAAATTCCGGAATATCTCTCACCGGAGCCGGTGCCAAACGTGAGTTTACACCCAGTGAAAATCCGATTATATCGTTCGGTGTAAGCTGATAGTCGGCATCCTCACCGCTTGTGAGCTTAAACTCTTCAAACGGTATCAGAATTTCGCCGATACCCTTATTCATCCACTGGAAGCTCTTTGTCAGCCAGGTACCGCCCTGCTGTTCATAGACGTAAAGTCCCAGACCGATTGAAAGCTCTCTGAAATTATCCGGGGCCTCATACTTCAGCAAAAATCCGTCAGCTCCGCTTAGGTCAATAACCTTGTCAAGCATAAACTTAGGATAAGCCCAAAGGTCGGTGGCGTTGTAGTCAAAATCGTACTTGAAGCATGCCGCGCCGTTTTCCGAAGTTATATTTATTGTAGACTCGGTACCTGCGATATTTTCAATATCGCTCCATTTTTCCGCCTCGGTAAATCCGCTGACGGTTCTGTGAAGTTTATATACAATCTCTTCCGGGCTGTAAATATCCGTTTCACAAGGCGTTGTTTTTTCTCCGCCGAACTCACCGTAAAATTTTATCGCGGAAATCGAGTTGCCCACAACCCCGTCGGTTTTCTTTAGTCTAAACTTCAAGGTTGCTTCGGAATAGGGAGAAATATTAATCTTCTGCGATCTTGGATAAAGCTCCCAACCGTTATATACCTCACCGTGTACTTCTCCCGAAACGGGGGTATCGTTCAAATTCGATACTTTAACCGTAACGGTAGTATTTTCATCCGATATTTTGTAGCCCTGTGTTTTTGCATCCCCTCTTGTATCAAGAGGATATTCCTGTGCCACAATCACTCTTTTCGCTACAGTAAGCTCTTCCATTAAAGATTCGGCGTCCTTTTTGGTTGCATCCGCATACAATTCTTTCGGAAGCTCTCCCTTTACCCGTACATATACCGGTTCAGGGCTTACTTCTACTGCCAATTTGCCGTCCGCGGTATAGGTTGCTTCCTTATTTCTTCCCTGAATATCGATAAGCTCCGCATTTTCAATAGGGAACTGAAGCTCCGTCGGCTCGGAAGCGAAAAGAATTATAATTCTTTCGTCCCCGTTTTCAAAAGCATAGCCGTACTCGTTATCCGAAAGTCCGCCTATATCACCGATATAGTCAGCCTCGCCCAAAATATCTGTCATTGCGGAGTATGAAGCATATGCTCTTCTCGGGCCGTGATTTCCCGGGTCGTAAAGCGATGCGCCGGCGCCCTTATGCTTGAAGAAATAAATAAAGAACTTTTCAGCATATCTCAGCGCCTGTGCGGTGGAGATTACGGTATATTCCGCCTGCCGTTTCTGCGGCTTTGTATCCTCCGCATTTTTGATATTTACGCCTGCCTCGTCATCCCAAACCTCCATATTTTTAACGCCGTATCTTTCAATCAAATCGTTTACGTTAAAGGTCTGAGTATGCGGAAGTGTCTGTAGGGAAACATTTTCCACATAAGATGCATGGCCGTGATGCGTCAGAACATCAACATATTTATGTGCTTCGTTGCGGAAGAACATATCAAGGATATTTGAATTTATGGGAGTAAAGCCCGCTGTTGTAATCAGCGCTTCGCTTGCCGAATCTTGGAATCCTATCGACATTGCTTTCATCATATTATGGAACTTATCGCCCGTTTCCGAGCTTGCCAAGTCATGCACTGCCTCAGGCTCGTTTTGAAGTTCCCATGAATCCACCAATCTTTCATAATCATCGCCCAAATTTTTGCAAAGTTCATGAAGTCCTATCAAATCCGAGGTTATGATGTCGCCCTTAGCTTCATCCGTCATCAGGTGCGTAGGCATACCGGTAAGCATGCAATGCACCTTAAGTCCGTACTTTTGCAACATAGTGAATGCATATTCGGTGTTACCCGAAAAGCGATAATTTCCTTCGGTTTCGTTATACGCACCGAGTACCAGTCTTTCTCTTACCCACTGTACACCCGCAAGGCGCAGTGACTTGCACAAATCCTCTATGGAATCCTTGAATCCGAGATTTCCCAAAGTTGCGTCCATACCGAATCTCTCATGACTATATCCCTGTTTTCTTTCACTTAATGGCTTTACCACGCATAAATTGGTATATATCACAGGTTTTTCTTCATCATATACGGATAATCTGTACCAACCGATATCAAGTTCAGGGAGGGACAACTCGCTGTACTCCGCCCCCGCCGACACTGAAATCGTTTCCTCCGTTACAACTTCATCATAATAATCTGTAAGAACAGCTTTCAGCTTTCGTTCTTCCGTACTTTTTTCGGAATAGGTCATTTTTGCCGATACAGGATTTCCTTTTTCGACAACATTTTCCGCCGTATCCCCGATTATCTCCAGCTTCTCAACCGTCCAATCGATTTTTTTCAGCGTAAAGCAATCGAAATTAAAGTTGTATTTATTGTCTCTCGGTCTTGTGTAAGGAATCAATATCTTTACGGTATTTTTTCCTTTTTTGAATCCGGACATACAGGGAACCTCTATTGCGGTCAGCTTGCTCCCCGACCTTGTTATACCCACATTCGCATCCTCATAAAGGTCATAGGTTTTTGTGTTATTAACCAAAACCCTAAGCTCGGAATATGAGTTTGTAACAAGCGGATAAGTGTCAAGCGTGAAGAAATATCCGCCGCCCTCGTCCAGCTCAAATTCATATGCAAGGTAATACCCGTTTTTGCCCAAAGGCTCCGAATCCGTGCTCATTGTAATATGCTTACCGCCGCTCATCTTCGCATTTTCCGTTACCATGAGCGGAGAATTGGTTTTTGAATAATTCTCCGCCTCAATCGTAATAACTTTGTTTTCAATCGGGATTTCCTCTGCCGCCGCGGTACATATTCCTATACTCATGCAAAGCGCGGTGACAAGTGCTGTTATTTTTTTTGCTGCTAACATTTAGTTCAACTCCAATACGTTAAATAACGTGCATGCCTCAGGTGTGATTACAAACAACTTTTCGGTTTTATCCTCACCGTCATGTCCTGCCGGCAATTCAATTCCGAATGTTGCTGTGCTGAACAGGCTTGACGGAAGCAGTTCGATTTTTTCGGCAATTGCATTTTCAAGTTTGTTATTGCCGTACTGAGCATATATTACATATCCTGTTGTCTTTGTCTCCTGTGCTCCCACGTAGAGGCTTCCGGTCAAGGTATTGTTCTTCATTTCTTTGGTTATATCCTTTTCCTTTGCGCCGCTTCCTTCGCCGTCTTCCATGGTGAATACCATTTTCCACAGCTTTGCATTCATCTTTTTGTCAGATTCTTTCGGTACGAATCCAACAGTCAACGTATATTCCTGTCCCTCCGTTAACTCAATACCGTTTGCAGTATGTCTGCCAACCAAATTATCTGCTGTTTTCACGTCCGTATCTTCCAATGTATCTATTATATCATCACCCAACATAAAATACGGCATGGAAACATATCTTGTATCTATACTTGCCCAACCGTCAAAAGTGTATTTTCCCGTAAATTCCGGTGTGAATTTGTAGGTAAGCGTGAAGTCACCGTCATCTTCTGTCCAATTGTCATTTTTAAAGGATGCATATTCAATCTCAGCTCCGCCAAAGGTAGTCGTTGCCACTGTCATATTTATAGCACTTTCACCCTCAAAATTCTCTGCCGGGATACATACGTCACCGTCGGAAACCAATGTGAATATAAGTTTCCAGATTCTTGCGTTTATTTCTGCATTATTGTTTGTTTTAGGTGAAAAAACAATTGCTAAGCTATGTGTTCCTTCATCAAGCCATATTTTTTTGCCGCTCGTTGTCTTTTTAGCTATATGAAACCTTTCCGTTGATTTTGAAACAGACTCTGTAAGCTTTGCATTTTCTGTAACATTCAATTTTGTGCCGTCAACCTTAATATCATTTTTCGAAACCCATTGGCTGCCATCTGAATTTATCCAGCCCTCGAATGAATACCAGCCTGCCTTTGCAACATCAAAGGAATATGTAACCGTATCGGTATCACCTGCTGTCATGCCGCTCTTTTTAAACTGCCAGTGTGAAATAGCCTCTCCCGTAGAGCTTAATTTTATATCATTTTTAGCCGTAACGTTCATGCCGCCTGCTGATGTGTATTCATTACCCATAATCTCAATCATCTTAACGGATTCTTGATAATCACCTGTTTTGGTAAGAGCCAAATCACCAACATTGAGATTGTATTTGCTATTCTTTGTCGCCTTAATCGGTGTTATTCTTAAGGTATGAATACCCTTTTTCAGCATTATGTCGCTGTATGTACTTGTTCCGAACTGTTTAAACTCACTTGCTATAGGTGTATCGATTACATCGTATGAACCCTTAAAGCCGTCCCATGTAATCTTACATTGGCTGTAGTAGTTTGAATCACCGTTTCTGCTTCCCTCAGGAAAGCTCATATATCCGCTTAAAGAATATTTGCCGTCCTCCGGAACATAGAATTGGTATTCCGCATAAAAAGGATTATCCTTGCTCGCATAGGAGTAATAATTGATATTTCCGTTTCCGGTTTCATACGTTCTGGTTCCGGGAGTACCGTGAGTCTGCTTACTGTATTCCTGTCCTCTTACCTTCAGCGTAGGATGTGCAATAGTCACGGATTTTAAAATAAATTCTGCCGTCTCACCCACTGTACCGTTTACCGAAAATTTAATTTCATTTGTTCCGGCATTAAAGTTCACGCCGCCCATAACATATTTTTTTAGCGTATCGTCATTGGTCGGCTCAGGCAATGTTAATGCCGTTCCGTTTACCGCAACATCCACACCGCTGTCCGAAACGATTGTGAGTATGTAGCTTCCCGCACGCGGCAGAAGAGCTTTCATGGAAAATTCCATTGTAGTATCTTCCGCTGTCATGGCTTCCGTTACTTTCCAATTTGAATCTGTCTTTACCACAGTTGTTCCCGTTTCTGCGATGATATTGTCTCCGCTTAAGGAAACCGCATCAGCCGCCGACTTAGCGCCACTCGCATAGGAAACCGTACTCATTCCCAGCAAAACCACACTCGCTAAAACCGCAGAAATAGCTCTTTTCATAAACTTCATAATAATTTCTCCCTTCATACTTAAGTTTTCTTATTTTTTAATATATGACCTTTTAATCATATATTATTGACTTACATAAAGGTGTTAATTCCTCATCCCAAATATAGATGTTCTTTAACTCACTTTTACTGTTTTTTACAGTGAATTTTTTTATTGTCGCCTCACCTGGCGCAAGAGCCTTTTCCGATACCATATCAATGCTGTTCATAATACCGTCTTTTCCGAGACCTCTCCAATACATATACGGAGAAATCGATTTTTGGGAAAGGTTCTCCAATTCGAATGAAACATATTTATATTCCGCATTTTCAGATGTTGCCCTTCTTCTCAGCTCGAATGCATCAAGCCAGAAGTAGTAGGAAAGCGGATTTCCTTTCTCTCGTCGATTTTCGACTACGGCTTTTACGGTATGTGTTCCGCTTTCAAGATACACGTCACCGTACATATATGTTCTGAGGCTTCCCACATCGGCGCCGCCTTTTTCGGCATAATGAGAATTTATGATAATTTTATCATCTATAACGAACTTGTACGGCGAATAATACAAGCTGTCTGTAGGAGCCGTTACCGCGCAGAAAGTATAATCACCGCCCGTCGGTACCGTCATCCGATATATTACGCTGAAGCTTTTTCCGTCAGTAGTGTCCGGCGAATTTGCAAACAGGTATTCCCTGCCACTGCTTGTTGCGGTACCCTTATTTGGGAAAGTGATATCATTGTAGCTTTCGCCCTCCACTCTTACGGCAACCTCGTAGTCACAGACAATTCCCACGCCATTTAAGGCAACATCGCCGTCGTCTGTTTTTGAAACAATCAGCTTATATTCGCCCTGCGGCAGATATACCGAGTCAAACTCATAATATACCTCACCGGTGGATTCCATTTTAGCAGCATTTTCCAAAGTCATGGTATATTCGTTTTCTATATTGAAGCTATAACCGGTACTCGCACCGCTTGTTGACTTGTCATGAGATGTATAGAGCGAATAATACCCCGCCTTTGCTATTTCAAAGGAATATTCACATTCGGAATTAATCCTGTCCTCCGTGTACCACACCGACGGGATATCATCTTTCCATACGGCAACTTCCTTTGTTTTTACTTTAAGCTCCTCATAAAATGCCTTGGTGTCCTTACAACTGTATGAAACCGAAATCTTATGCTCTCCGTTTTCCGCACCCCGCGGCAGAAGTGCAAACAGCTCTTCGTTATGTTTCACGCATTCGCAAGCCTCGCCGTCCGCGGTTACCTTTACCGAGCTTAAATCGACGTCTATATCGGCATCCGAAAACGCTATTTTTATGCATCCGTATTTCGAATTTACGCCATCAGGTCTTAAAAATTTCGCCGAGGAAACCTTTGAATGGGATTCCTCCTCCGATTCAACGCGGAAAAGTCCGATGTCCTTGATTGTAAGCTTCGGAACATCTAAGCAATCCCCCTTGGAATTTACTCCTACAGAGAAATAGTTAATGTTGTCGGTCGTCAGCATATCGTCAATTTCAACACCATTTCTGTGCGTGAAGTCGCTGAAAGGAATAAGCCATACATTTTCACCCGCCTCCAGCACTTCGCCGATTGAAGTGACGTAACGTCCGCCGTCCTTTTCGCCGAGCCATACCGAGCATGTCAGCTTTTCGTAATCCGCAAAACTCTTCGGCAGGCTGTAGCGTATCAATATTCCGTCCGCCTTTGAAAAATCCTGAACATTTGAGAATGTAAAGTGCGGATATGACCATTTATCGCTTGCAGACACCGGAAAATCGAATTTGAAAGATATTCCGCTTCCCGCCGCCGCGATTGTGGTAGTTGCACCCGCACAAGCGGATTTTTTCCACTGCGACACGTTTAAAAGGTCCGTAATACTTGATATCTGCCGATATTTTACCTCACCGGTATGAACGATTTCCGTAACGCAGTCCGCCGTGTATTCATCGCCGAATTTACCTCGGAAAACAACTGCCGACCTGTGATTATCAACTACATCGTCTGTCCTTGTGATTGTAAATTTCAAGGACTTTGTTCCGTTTCCCGTAACAATTACGTTTTGCGTTGCCGGTGAAATTTCCCAGCCGGAGAAAGTTTCGGCATATATAACGCCTTGCTTTGCCGTAGAATTAAGGTTGCTTACCTTCACCGTAACGGTAGCGGTATCACCTATTTGATATCCCTCGTATTTGGCATTTGTTCTTGTTTCTGTCGGATATGTTTGATGCAATATTATCTTTCCCGCTCCCGAGAAGTTCTTTATGTCCGCTTCAAAATCATTCAGTTTTCTGTTTCTTGAGGTGTATAACGTTTCATCATATTTTCCCGTTACCGCAACGAAAACCGGGTCTGCGGAAATTCCCACTTTTACCGAACCGTTTTTCGGAAATTTAACAACCGAATTTCCATCAGCCTTGATAACCTCAACACTCGCCGCCGAGGTAGGTATTTCGATATCCTTTTGAGAATCGCTCCTCATAACCAATATCTGTCGTGCTCCGTTTTTAAAGATATATCCCTCGGCACCGTCAAAATAATCAACCATGCCCAGGCACTCGCCCTCTCCCAGAACATCCGTCATAACCGAATACGCGGTATAGATCCTGTTGGGACCCTCATTGTATCTCGAAAACCAGGAAAATCTCGAACGGCTGTCGTTGAACAGATACGAGAAAATTTTATCAGCGCCCTTGTACAAGCCCTCACATACGCTCATAATGCAGTAGGAAGCCTGTTTCCGCTGTATCGAGGCTTCAAGGGATGAGTTATCGCTGGGCCCCATTGAAATACCGGTTTCATCAAGCCAGGTATTCTTATCGGTATAGCCGTATGCCCTGATAAGGTCATTAAAATTATTCGTCGGATTCATTTTAAGGGATTGTGTTTTAAATTCGGTACTGTAAGTTTGGTGGCTGTGGTAAGTTCCCACATCCACATAATCAAACATCCCGCTTCTTATTCCCAATTCCAGCGGCTCTTTCTTAACCGCCGCATATCCCGGGGCGGTCACACCGGCTCCTGTACCGGAATCATAAACACCCATAGCAATCGCTTTTACGAAATTTGCGAATTTATCGCCCGTTTCACTGTCGCTTGAGCCTACCCTTGTGTCCGGTTCGTTAAAGATTTCGAACGTGGTGACGCGTCCCGAATAATATTCAGCCAACTGTTTTCCGAAATTGTATAAGCTTATATAGTCCGAAGAAATCGATTCGGAATTATTCTTACTGTCGGTATCAAGCAGACCGGTTGGCATACTTTGAATCATCGCATGCGTTTTAATTCCCAGATTGCTCGCCTTTGTCATAACCTCATCCGCAAACGTGCCGCTGAAATTCCATTTGCTCGTATTTCCCGAAACAGCACTCAGCACCAATCTGTCACGCATCCACGTTGCACCTGTGAGCTTAAAAGCCTTAAGATTATCATCAATTTTCTCTCTGGGCGCAAGAATGGAGAATGCCGCATCTATTCCAAATGGTGTATCGCTGAACTGTATTCGCCGATTAAGCGGTGTAACCACGCTGACAAAAGTTTGAGACATTGTTTTGCCCGACATCTTAGCCGTAATCGTGTAGTGACCCTTTGCAAGAGCCCCAAAATCCGCCGTTACGGAAGCAGCCCCCGCTTTTACGGCGTAATCCTTTGAAAACACCTCTTTTCCGAAGTAGTCGCCGACAGTAACATTCAATGTTTCCGCCGCACTGCTCGCCTCGGAAAAATTGAATACCGCACCGACACTTTTCCCCTGTTCAACCACGTTATAGGCGGCATCTCCGGTTATTTCAACATTCTGTATTCCGAAATCCGCCTTTTCAAGGCTGAAGCAATCAAGATAAGCAATATACCGAGTATCTCGCGGTCTTGGATTTAGCACGGTGAATCTGACTTTGTTGTTCCCCGCCTTAAACCCCGGCAGATGCGTCATTGTCACTCTGCCAAGACCACTGCTTTGCGCAATCTCAACTCCGGTATTTGTATACAAATTATACATTTTACCGTCATTTACGCTTACATACACCTCACAATATACATTTCCTCCCAGCTCACTGCAATCGATTGTCAGACAATATGCCCCGTTTTTTTGTACATTGACGGTGTAATCAACGTAATATCCGTTTTCCGAGGCTTTGCTTGTATCCAGCGCCAAATAGGCTCCGCCGCTGTATTTTGTTCCGGCTCTTTTGCTCCACACACCGGTGTTTGATGCGGTATATCCGCTTTCAAATTCATATGATGCGCAATATCCCGCACTGCCTACCGATAACAACACGCTGATTATCCCCAGCGCCACCGCAACTTTTAATTTTTTGTACAAACTACCACCTCATTCCTACTTATTTAGATAAGCAGATACCGGAGCATAATTTGTCGACGAAGTTATCAGGAACATTTCACAGGTTGCACCGTCGGCATTTTGGATTGCCGCCAAAACCGTTCCGCCCGCCGATAATGTGTAATCCTTAAGCTCGATTGACCTTACACTTCCGTCCGCTTCTCTCTGTATTTTCACACAGCAGAAACCTTTTTTATCCTGTCCGTAATTCTTAATCACAGCACACACGCTTCCGTCCGAAAGCTGTTTAGTCTCACATACACCTATGTTATTTATGGTGGTATTTACGTTAAATGCCGCTTCATATACCTTGGTTCCGTCCGAAATCTTCGCACTTATTGCCGCCGCTCCGCCGCCGTTTACCGTCATTACACTGTCCTTTATGCTTACAGCCTCGGTATCGGTATTCCGATATTCGGCTGTCATTCCCGAAAGGTCGCCCCGCTCTCTCCCCGGAAGCGCCGAGTCAACAGCTATCTGTACCTCTGCACCGTACTCGATATTTTCAATATCCGGTATCGAAACGCCCGCTTCAACAAAGGTTATGCTGTCAAGGAAGATATAATATGTGGAAGAATCGCTTGTACGCACCTTTGAGCATCTTATCGTAAGCTTCTGCTTACCCTTTTCAAGTCGTACACCGTCCATATGATAGTGATGTCCCGCCAAATCGGTATACCCCTCTACCTCGGAATTTTTGTATCTTGTAAAACTTTCGCTTACCGATACGAACTCTCCGTCATTTATGCTGTATTCATAGGGTGAAATATATCTGCTTGTCGATGTTCCGCCATGGATGAAAAAGCTGTAAACCCCTGTTTTGGGGACATCTAAGTCGTAGCTGAAGCTGTATCCGCCGTTATCCGGTGCAACGGTTGTGTTCACTCTGACAACCGCCTCGCCCTCTGCAGTGGCAACGCTCGCTACCGGGTTTATGGTCTTGCCCTCCGCATTTAATATATCCTGGCTTATCGCGTTGTAGCTTTCTGCCTGGATTTTAATTTCAGCCAACCCTTTTTTATCTTCACTGTTGCCGCTTCCGAGATACTCAAATTTTGTCATTACATATTTAAGCGAAAAGTCGGTATTATTGTTTCTCATTACCGCATCGATTCGCATTGTATGCTCGCCCGCAGACAAGTTAATATTTGAAAATGTTTTCTTCCTTATATATGTTGTATCTCCAACAATATCATCCGTTGTGGCGCTCTCAAGCTCAAGGCGTACACCGTCTATATAAGTGGTGTTGGCACTTGTATATCTGTTGTCATCTCTGCCGATGTAGGATACAACGGAATACAATCCGTCATCCTCCACGCTGAAATTAAAGCTTACAGATTTTCCATTTAAATCCTTCGTCTTATCGTCAAAGTTGTACACATTGGCAATATTACCGCCCACAGTCATCTCATCTCTTGCACCGACCGTGGAAAAATCGTTGGATGCAGGTGTTTCGTAAGCGTAAATGAAATATTCTTTATTGTTTTTAATCTCCGATACCCTTATCTCATCGGCAAAAAAAATTTCATCCGCAGTTTCAAACGATAAGCTGTGTATGCCCTCGCCTATCTCCGCGCTGAGAGTGTAGCCATCCGCACTTGTATCAAAGGTGCGCTGAGTACCGTCCAGTTTTATTGCGGTTACCGTATTTTCGGTTTTAACGGCGACCGAATAATTTCCGTCCGTTAAAACCGCAAACTCGAATTCGGTTTGATTCTTTTCGCCGTAAAATTCGCTTATATAATCAGATGCATAGCATAGATTTGTTCCTAACGCAAGAATGCATATCATTATAAATAGAAATCTGAGTTTTTTCACTTCGTTACCCTCCTTTGCCTTATGCACCTACCTAAAAATCAGTATGTCAGATTATCAAGATAGTTTGTCTGGAAATCCGCATTTGCCGCCGCAAGCAGAGACGCACAATCGGCATCCTTGTTTACAAATATTTCTTCGATACATCCGCCCAATACCTGATAAAGCTCCTGTGCGCAAACAGGCTCCTCTGTACGTATTTCTGCCGGGCAGTTATCCACAAACTCGTTATAAAGTCTTACATGGTTGATGTTACAGTTTGTGTTATCGTCGATAAGCTGATGATACCATTTAAGAGCTTCCGCATCCTTTGACCAAATGCTCAAATCCTTAATTCCTATCAGCTGATTATTTTCCTTATATTCTTTCATCTTGTTTTCCCATGTCATCTTGTAATCCTCGGTTGCCTTGTATGTATAACCGCTTTCAATCCAGCGTATAGCCGCATCTACCTGGTCCTTGGTTGCCTTGTTACTTACACTGTATATCGAACCGCCGAGCATTGTAATATGAGCCTTGGGGCCTTTCGGAATCGCCATAATTCCCGACTCATCAGGACCCATTCCGTACTGAACAACCTTTCTCGGATAATCACCCGCTGATATCATCATCCCGGCATTGCCTATACCGAAAAGCTTGTTAAACTCGGTTGAATCAATAAGTGCATTTTCCGGCAATACATTGTACTTCCAGCGCAAGTCCTTAAGCCACTGAAGCGCTTCCGTACACTCGGGGCTGTTGAATGTAGCCGTCCACTTTCCGTCATCACCCTGTTCCATAAAATCAACACCGTATGACCATGCAAGGCAGGTAAACAACCATCCGCCCAGGTTTCCTGTCGGGAACAAAAATCCCGGTTTTCCGGTTTTTTCTTTAATCTTTACAGCATATTCGCGAACCTCTTCCCAATCCTTAGGCTGCATAGGTGTTCCGTCCGCCTGCATAAGACCGGCTTTTTTCATAAGTTCAACATTGAATGCCAATCCCATAGCATATGATGCAAACGGGAATGCATAAATTTTTCCGTCCTTTGACACAACATCAAGAACCTGCTGATTAAACATTCCGTCATAGCCGTATTCGGATAACACCTCCGTCAGGTCTGAGCTGTATCCCGAATTTATAATTTGTGCAATTTCGGTATAATTTGTGGTATAGATAGTCGGAAGCTGACCGCCCGCCGCCTTTGCGTAAAAGGTCTTTAAGTCAAACGCCCACTCATCCGGCTTAATCGCAACGTCCGGATTATCGTTTTCAAACTTTGTCTTTTTTGCAACCATGTTGTCAAGACTTGTTCCCTCACGTGTCGGCCAAGAGCCTACGCTTATTACGGTTCTGCCGGATTCATCCTTATCCTTCGTCTTACCCGAACAACCGGAGAACATCCCCGCCGCAAGTGCTACTGCCAGCAATGCTGACATCATTTTTGTTAGCTTCATTTTTTTCATATCGCACACTCCTTTTTATATTAAATTATTTGAAATCATTTCCGCACAGCGGTACATCAAGCCCGCCATATCCTCAAACAGTTCCAAAGGAAGCTTTTTAGCCGGTCCCGCTTCAAGAGAAAATACTCCGCCGTATCCGATATCGGATAGTGCTTTGTTAAAATCGCGCCAGTTGATAATTCCGTACATCGGCATTCTGTGAAGATCTGTCTCGCCGTTATTATCATGTATGTGCAGAACCCTTATTCTGTCACCCAGCTGCCGAACCTCGTCACCAATTTCGCCGCCGACACATATTGCGGCATGTCCGGTATCAAAGCACACTTTAAAGCTTTCATCATCCACAAGTTCGGTAAGCTTTAATATTTCCTCGGGTGATGAAATCGCAAACTCCGGCATCGGCATATTTTCAACGCATACCGTAACTCCATACTTCTTTGCCTCATACACAAGCTCTTTCATAACTTCCACATTCAGTTTCCACGTTTTCGCTTCATTCTCCGTTCCTCTATCGTTTATACCAAACGGCATAATGGGATGAATAACCCAATCTTCACATTCTAAAACAGATGTTCCGAAAATCGATTTTTTCATTTTCTCCATCCGCTCTTTTCGCTCATCCGGCGTAGAATCCCGCGGTGGCCATCTCCATGGGCCATGAACCTGATTTATCTCAATTCCCGCGTTCTTTGCAAGAGCAAGCTCATTTTTCAACATTCTTACAAACTCTCCCTCGCTTATGCGGTAAAGCTCACTATCGGTATTCGACATATTAAAATCCGCACATCGAAAGCCGTACCCACGCATTTTTTCATAGCGCTTTTCCCCAAAATTTGAAAAACTGCACTCGGTAATACCAATTTTCACAGCACTCACTCTCCTTAATCATAGATTACTGCCATCCTCACATTTCCCGAGCTTGTGTACAGGAACAATTTTGAATACGCATTCGGATTTTGCTCATATGTTGTTATTTCCGATATATCCCCTTTTCTTATATCGGTATCGATTTTATAAATCGGAATACTCGAATCGATAAAGAAACCCTCATAATCATTTTCATTTACAACCGATGCAAGCTCATCCTTTTCCGCGGTGATTACAGCATTGCCGCGAACCTTATATACCGGTCTTATCAAAACTCGGAAAGTATTTGCAAAAGAGTTGGTGGCTTCAAGCATTTGACCCGCACTTACATCATAAACCTTTGTTATTGCTCCGATTCTCTGTTTTGAATCAATTACAAATTTTATAATATCGCCCTTTTCAATACCGTCGCCCATGCCGTTGCTGCGTGTAACGTATGTCTCTTCCTTTCCAAGAACGTATCCGGTAAATTGCTTTACTATCTCGTCATCATCCGACAAAAATTCCGTTACCTTGCTTACACACATTACATTTGCAATGTCCGGCATCGTGCTGTTTTCAACATTTTCAAAAACAACAACCACATCTGCGCCCTCGTTGTCTTTATTTATCTTGTATTGCTTTCCGCTGTATTTGCTCCATTTTTTGAAGTAGCCTGTGCCTTGCACATCAAACACCTCAGAATTTGCAAGGTTTATCTTTCCGGCGGAATTCACCGGAACAACAAAAACCTTTGCGTTTGAATTCATCAAGCCCTTTCCGTCAAAGCTCCTCAGACCGTTATAAGTAAGGTCCTTAATTTGATACGACATATGTATGCCATCATTTTTGTTAAGCTTTTGCCCGTTGCTGAGTTCCTTTTCCAATGCTCCCGTCGTATTGTTGAAGTCATATGCAGTTTCTATGGACTTTATCTCGTTCTTATCGTTTAACTCGTATATAATAATGTTATTTTTAAGTCCCGTTACGGTGACATTCCCGCCGTCATCTCTGGTAACGCCGCTGAGTTGAAGTTCGGCACGTCCGTAGTTATCGCACTTTACGCCGTCAATTCTGACCTTTTCGGAAAGCTTTAAGGTTTCCAGTTTTCCGTAAATATTCAAAATTTTAATCTGTGTCGGCGCTTCATCCTCGTCGGTCGGTGTGATTTTGAGAACATATCCCAAATTATTGTACATGGAATTCTTCACATAAGTTATACGTCCGAAAACGTCAAGGTAAAAATCTCCGTTTTGTCCAACCTTTTGTCCGTTTGGGAAATTCTGCGTAAAATATTTATTCACAAGGTACTCGATGCCATCCGTCATTTTAAGGAACACATCGCCCTCATCCGTATTACATGCCTGTACTTTATCATACATTGATTCACCGGAAACATACAGCTTAAGAGCATCTCCGCCCTCAATAACCGTCAGCACGTTACCGCCGTTTATATCCTCAATTTCAAGAGCATTTCCGTCCGCATCGAAGATATATATGTTGTCATCATACGAACCGTAACTCAGCTTTTTGCCGGAAACGGAATCGAATATAATCATATTTCCGGTATCGACGGTTTCCGTAACCATCGTTGTATAGCTTTCGATTATTACATAATCATACAGGTCGTTATCGTCATTATCGATAAAAACAAACTTTCCGTCTGCGGGATTTACCACATCCGCGGATAAAGTGTCAACCGGTCTGCCGTTATAAATAAACTCGGTAGCCTCGGTAAGCTTTAAGGTCTCTATCTTTTTCGCATCATGCGGATAATATTTATATGTTCTCGCAGTTCTGTCATAGGTTGATAGGTCGCTCGAAAATGCCGTTAAAGTTTTTACGTCTCTTGCCTCACCTATGTATACAGTCTCGTTTACTCCGCCCTTTCCGTCCTTTATATACGCAATTACGTTTCTTCCCAAAAGGTTCGCTCCGTAGGAATTCGGATTTGTATATACCTCGGAATCAATTGCGATTCTGCCTTTTTTTGTAACCCCATCTTCAATATACGCGGTCGGCGTAGAAGTTACTGTTCCCTCAATTTCGTAAATCTCAAAACGTTCATACAAATAGTTTGTATCCTTTTTGAGTCCAAATCCCGGATGTACTTCTCCGTTTGTCTCGTATAGGGAATTTATGTCATACACTTTGGACATCAAAACGTTGTACATAAGCTTAACCGCAAGCTCTCTTGTGAGTTCCTTGTATAAGGAACGGCGCAAGCCGTCCGATATTCCGGTTTTCTCGGCAATTTCAAGATATCCTTCTTCACTGCCCATTGTCATTGCCATGCTTCTGTGTCCCAATGCATTGACAAAGGTTATAACCGCCTGCTTGACAGTTGCGTTTTCGTATGCGTGTATCATACCGTCATCCGAACCGTAGCAGAATCCTTGTGTTGCGGCATAGCAAATATCCTTGCAGTATTCATCATTTTCATCAATATCGTAAAACTGAATTCTGCCCGAATATGCCTCCGCCATGGTTTCCAAATCCATAAAGTCAACAACCAGCTCTATCATTTCTCCTCTGCTCATTGTGCTGTTCGGATTTTCCAAATATTTTTCATCCACAATGTCAAGTGCTCGGATAAACCCGCCGATATTATCGTTATCCTTAAAGCTTCCCTCTGCCAGCACCGGCGCGGCTGTGATAATGTTGCCCGCCAGTGTCAAAGTCAAAAGCAATGCAAAGATTTTTTTCATGAACATTCACCCCTTTAAAGTAATCAATTGTTGAAGTTCGCCTTTGTACTTTGGTAAATAATCATTGCCGCCTGTGCACGCGTTGCGCATGCCTTAGGTTTAAAGCAATTGTCACCCATACCACTTACCAATTTGTAATATACCGCGGTTTTTACATTATCCAGCGCATAGCCGTCTATTTCTACGGTATCATCAAAAGGCAATTCATATTCGCTGCGCGCGCCTATATTCTTATTAAGCTTCAATGCACGAATAAGCATTGTAATCATATCCTGGCGCGTGATATTGCCGCCGGCGCCGAATTCACTCTCGCTGTACCCGAACACAATTCCGTTTTCAACCGCCGTGCAGATATACGGATACGCCCAATTCTCCGGTGCCACATCATCAAAGCGATGTTCCGAGGTTTTAATTTCAAATCCCAGCGCACCAATCAGCATTTTAACAAACTCGGCTCTTGTGATATTATCGTTCGGGCAGAAATGATATTCGGATTTTCCGCTTACAACACCGTCATTTGCAAGTTTTACCACAGCTTCCTTTGCCCACATCGCATCATCCATATCAACAAAGGATACATTTTTTATCGGCTCCCGCGGTACTTCTACCTTGATAGTTCCCATACTTCCGCCGCTTGAAGAGCCGCCCCCTCCACCGCCTTGATAATTGCCTGCGTAACCGCTGTTTATAACATTTCTCACCGCATTGTCCCAAGCCGCGGTAAATTCTTGAGTGTTCAGCGAATTATTTCCCGTAATCGCTTTCATAACATCCTTTTTCAACTTGTCGGACAATCCGTTATATGATGTCATATTTATTGAAAGCTTTCCGCTGTACTTTTCAACGATAAGCTGTGTATCCGTGTAATATTCCGAATGTTGGATTTCAGTAAGCAGTGCGGATATTTCAAAAGCATCAACAATGCTTTGCAGTGATGTAAATGTGTAATTTTTAAGTTTTGTTTCAAAATCAGCTTTTTCGCTTTCGTTAAAAGCTATATAATTTTCGTACAGCCCCGATGCCGATATTCCTATCAATCCGCTGTACTTTTCAACCAATTCGCTCATCTGCGCCGCCTGTGTCTCGTTGAATATTTGAACGATTGCCGTTTCATTTATCAGCTTCGCCGCACTGTTTACATCAGTCACACTTGCGGATTTTTCTGCAATGGCTGTATAAAATTTATCGTAATCCAAAATTTCTCCTATCAGCTCATGCGAAATTCCCAAAATCTCGATATATTCCGAACCATCCGCAAAAATTAAGCTCATATCATCTTTAGTAGCCGCCGTAGTAAATCCGTTTAAAATCTCTCCCACTTTTTGAGACGAATATGTCTGTACTGTTGTGCTCACCGCATTATCCGTTTTGGGGGTTTGATATAATACTTCGTATACCGCGGTCTTATCCGCAATCTTAAAGGTCCATTCAAAATCGGCATTTTCGTCTGTACGCAAAAGCTCGATATCCTTTACGTCACCATCGCTCTTAAGAACAACCGACACAAGCTTGTTACCCATATTTTCTCCCGCATTTCCCGAAACCGTTATTACATTGGCGTCTCTGTCAAAAGAAGCGCTTTTGAATTCCGCAAACGCGTTAAGAGGTAGCAGCATTAAATTCACGGCAATCAGACAAGATACAATTTTTTTCATTTCATCATCCTCCTCAATGTCATCATAGCTCAAATAAGTTGCACGGCAGTAAGTACCATAATTTGGAAAAACTTCCACTTTTTTAACTTTTACATAAATTCTCTCCCACTTTCACAATAATCTTCTTTTCGGTTTGCCAAATCGCCCGTTTTTATGCATTTTGTGATAAAAACATTGTTT
>CAYMBZ010000008.1:0-41699 GCA_964388835.1 uncultured Lachnospiraceae bacterium | reverse complement strand
AGGGCGGAAAATACGGAGTGAAGCTTAAAGCCTCTGCTCCGAGTATACATATGATACGTGCGAACATACGTGCGGAAGTGAGTCCGATTGTGGGAACGGAAAAGCAATCGGAGGAGCTGGTGCATTACCTGCTGGATGAATTCCGCACGGACCCGACGAAAATCTGGGAATCGAACATATTCGGAAAATCGCTTTACGAGCTTGTAAATGAGGGCGTGAACAACAAGCTGTCAAAAATGCCGGACGAAGCGCGGCGCAAGCTTGCCGCAACGCTGGAACGGATTATAAACGAGGGCAGCGGAGGTTTGATTTGCATAATATTGTAAAATATACGATAATTGCCCTACTTGCTACTCTTTTGCTTACGTCCTGCGGAAGAAATGTAAGTATTAATTACATCGATAAATCATATTCAACCGATACGATTTTGGCGGATGCTAAAATTCCGCAAATTTCGGGTCTTTCCTCGCAAAGCGTACAGGAAGAAATTAACGGTGAGTACGAAAAAACAATTACGGATTTACTGGGAGGATTTTCGAAAGAGGCAAAGGAAACGGGAGATAAATCGTTTTTTGCCGTTACGACGACCTTGCACAGATGCGGTGAGGGATTTTTTTCGGCGGTGACCGAGATTGAGTCTGCGCCGGTGAGCAATCACAAAAACAGCTTCCGAATAACAAAAAATATTGACACAAGCTCTTGCTGTGAGGTGAGGCTTTCCGACTTGTTTTCGGATGACGGCTACATCGATATGATAAACGCAAGGCTGGATAAGACGGTTCAAGAAAATCCGGCACAATACGCCGATTTATGGGAAAAACCGAGGCTTTCGGATAATCAGAAATTTTATATAAATGAGAAAAATCTGGTGCTTTTTTATGCACCTTACGAGCTTTCCTACTATGAGCGCGGATTTGTGGAAATTCCGCTTCCCCTTGAAGAGATGAGTGGGTATTTAAAACCCGAATACCGCAGGCTTTCGGAAAATTGAAAAATGCTGATATGTACCGGACACACTGCGGGCACATGTCAGCATTTTAATTTTGCTTGCGTACAACGGCATATTCGTCACCGTTTCGCCAATACGGGCAGTTCATAAATGAGCCTTGCATGAAACGGTGCATTTCGTCCTCATCCAGAGACATTTCACAAAACCAGCAATCGTATTCGTCATCATATGCGAAATATGCGCAGGTTTCGCAGGGTGTGTTGTTTTTATTCAAATAAACCGCCTCCTTAAATTATTATAAGTATATCGAATTTTTGCGCAATTGTCAATGCGGCGCGTTAAAATTTTCGTTTGGTTACATTAGCGGATTTCTATTGACCTTTGAACCAAAATGTGATACAATATTAAGAAATATAATGACAGTATTATTGCCTAATTGCGGCATGATAAAAATTGGGGAGAAATATGTGGTATTCTGAAGATTGGAAGGATTACATTTTAATAGATGCGGGCGGCGGTGAAAAACTGGAATATTGGAAGAATATTCTGTTAAGGCGCCCCGACCCTCAAGCTATATGGACGGAGCGAAGCGGAACGGGGTTGTGGCAGAAAACCGATGCCACCTATCACCGAAGCAGTTCCGGCGGCGGAAACTGGGAATTTTTCAACAGAAAAATGCCGGAAAGATGGACGGTGGGGTACAAAAATCTGACATTTAATATCAAGCCGATGGGATTTAAGCACACAGGGCTTTTTCCCGAGCAGGCGGTTAATTGGGATTGGTTTTCCGAACTTATAAAAAATGCGGACAAGCCTGTTAAAGTTTTAAATCTTTTTGCATACACCGGAGGGGCAACCGTTGCGGCAACGGCGGCGGGAGCGGAAGTTTGTCATGTGGATGCATCAAAAGGAATGGTGTCGTGGGCGAAAGAGAATATGGCATCTTCCGGACTTTCCGACAGACCGGTAAGATATATTGTGGATGATGTGAAAAAATTCGTGGCAAGAGAGGGAAGACGCGGAAAAAAATACGATGCGATTATTATGGACCCGCCATCTTACGGACGCGGTCCGGGCGGAGAACTTTGGAAGATAGAGGAAGAGCTTTATCCGCTGATTGAAGCGTGCATGGAAATTCTGTCGGATGCCCCGCTGTTTTTCCTGATAAATTCTTATACAACCGGACTTTCACAAACTATAATGAGTAACGTGATGACACTCACAATGAAGAAAAAATACGGCGGACATGTAAGCTGTGACGAAATCGGGCTTATGATGCGCGATAAGCAGATGATTCTGCCCTGCGGAATAAGCTGTCGATGGAACAGGGGCTGAGATTTATGATTGACATTGAAAAACTTTCGTTTTCTTATGATGATGAAGAAACAAAGGAAAAGAAATTTGTTATAAAGGAGCTTGACCTTCATATTGATAAGGGGAGCTTTGTTGCTGTGCTGGGGCATAACGGCTCGGGGAAATCCACCCTCGCAAAGCATTTAAACGGAATATTACTTCCCACGGGAGGAAAGGTGTATATCGCGGGAATGGATACCGCGGATGAGAAAAATGTATTCAGCATAAGGAGTACCGCCGGAATGGTTTTTCAGAATCCGGATAATCAAATGGTTGCCGCAGTGGTAGAGGATGAGGTGGCATTTGCTCCCGAAAACCTGGGAGTGCCGCCGGAGGAAATTCGAAAAAGAGTGGACGAGTGCCTTGAAACCGTTAATATGACGGAATTTGCAAAAAGCTCGCCGTCGCGGCTTTCGGGCGGTCAGAAGCAAAGAGTTGCAATAGCCGCGGTGCTTGCAATGGAACCGGAATGTATTATTTTGGATGAGCCTACGGCAATGCTTGACCCGAAAGGCAGAAGCGAGGTTATGCGTACAATCAAAGAGCTTAACAAAAAACGCAAAATGACGGTGGTTCTGATTACGCATTATATGGATGAGGCGGCGATGGCAGACCGCGTAGTTGTGATGGAAAAGGGAAAAGCCGTTATTGACGATATCCCGAAGAAGGTATTTGCCGAGGTTGAAAGAATCAAGAAAATCGGGTTGGATGTTCCTCAGGTTACAGAGCTTCTTTTCCGATTGCGGGAAATGGGATTTGACCTGCCTCAGGATATAATTACGGTTGAGGAATGTGAAAAGGTCATTTTGGAGAAATTGAAGGGACGGAAAAATGATTAAGGTAACGGATTTGACATATGTATATCAACAGGGAATGCCGTATGAAAAAACTGCAATCAGTGATGTGACTTTTGAAATTCCGGACGGGAGAGTTACCGCTGTTATCGGGCATACCGGTTCGGGAAAATCTACGCTGATACAGCACTTGAATGCTTTGGTGCGCCCGACCTCGGGAAAAATCGAGATTGACGGACAGGACATAACCTCACCGGACACAAATTTGAACGATGTTCGAAAAAAGGTGGGTTTGGTGTTCCAATATCCGGAACATCAGCTTTTTGAGGAGACGGTTTACAAGGACATTGCCTTTGGCCCGACCAATATGGGGCTTGATGAGGAAGAAATAAAAAAGCGCGTTTTTGAGGCGGCGGATTTTGTCGGACTATCTCATGAACTTTTGGAAAAATCGCCTTTTGAGCTTTCGGGAGGTCAAAAACGGCGTGTTGCGATTGCCGGAGTGCTTTCCATGAGCCCGAGTGTTCTTATTTTGGATGAACCGACGGCGGGACTTGACCCAAAGGGCAGAGATGAAATTTTAAATCAGCTTGTGAGCCTTCATGAGCAGAATAAAAAGATGACCATAATCTTTGTTTCACATTCAATGGAGGATGTGGCGCGGGTTGCGGATGATATTTTGGTGATGAACCGCGGACAGCTGGCGATGCACGGAAGCACCTCGGAGGTCTTTGAGAAAAGCACGGAGCTTCGCGCAATGGGACTTAACGTGCCGCAGATAACCGAACTTACCCACAGACTTATCGCGGACGGTGTACGGCTTCGCTCGGATGTTTATACGGTGAAATTTGCCGCCGAGCTGTATGCTGAGCTTTTAAAGGAGGCAGAAAATGTTTAAGGATATTACAATCGGACAATATGTTGATGGTGACTCCTTTATTCATAAAATGGATGCCCGCGTGAAAATTCTTTTGTCACTTTTTTATATAATCATATTATTTTTGATACGTTCACCACAAGCGTATGCGGCATTTACGGTATTTATGCTGTTTTTGGTGTATCTTTCAAAGGTACCGCCGAAATTTATTCTGCGCGGACTAAAGCCTATGCTGTATATTTTGATTTTTACGGCTGTGCTTAATTTGTTCATGACGCGGGGAGGAACGGTTTTGTGGGTATGCCCGTTTTGGAGTTCAATGCAGATTACCGAGGAGGGTGTTACAACCGCAGTTTTGATGATTTTAAGACTTGTTTATCTGGTGGTCGGAACTTCGATTTTAACTCTCACAACATCTCCGCTTATGCTTACCGACGGTATTGAAAAGATACTGAGACCATTTGAGATAATAAAAGTGCCGGCTCATGAAATTGCTATGATGATGACAATTGCCATACGCTTTATTCCGACAATTTCGGAGGAAACCGAGAAAATTATGAAAGCGCAGATGGCGCGAGGCGCAGATTTTGAAAGCGGAAATGTGTTTAAAAGAGCAAAGGCGATGATTCCGCTTTTGGTGCCACTTTTCATAAGCGCGTTCAGAAGAGCTGATGATCTTGCCATTGCAATGGATTCGCGCTGTTACCATGGAGGAAAAAACAGGACTCGCATGAAGCAAATGAAACTGACGGTGCGGGACTTGATTGCCGTAATCTTTATGACAGTTTTTGCGACGGCACTTTTTGCGATGCAAAGGCTTATGTAAGTAGTTCACAAATCGCGCATAAAAACGGAGGAACGTGATGCGGAATATTAAGCTGACACTTCAATATGACGGTACCGAATATCATGGCTGGCAGACACAGAAAAATGCGGTTACAGTGCAGGAAACCCTTGAACAGACGATATTCAAGATAACCGGTGTGAGACCGCGGGTTGTCGGTTGCAGTCGAACAGATACCGGCGTGCATGCAAAAATGTTTGTATGCAATTTCGGGTCGGAAACAAAAATACCTTGCGACAAGCTTCCGTATGCCCTAAATTCACAGCTTCCGCGCGATATAGTTTGCCTTTCGGCGGAGGATGAATGTGTTGATTTTAACGCAAGATATATGGCAAAGAAAAAATGCTATACTTATTATATTCAGAATTCACGCTTTCCGGATGTCTTTAAGGGGAAGTATTCATGGCATTTCCCTTATGAATTGGATATGGAAAAAATGAAGCTCGCCGCTTCGGCATTTTTGGGGGAACATGACTTTATTGGATTTGCGGCAAGCGGATTTACGGTAAAAACCACTGTACGCACCATTTATTCGCTCGATGTTGAAAGGGAAAACGGATTGATAAAAATAACGGTGACGGGAAACGGATTTTTGTATAACATGGTGCGGATTATAGCCGGAACATTAGCCTTTGCGGGTTGCGGAAAAATAAATGCGGAGGATATGGCGGATATAATTGCATCGCGTGACAGGAAGCGAGCAGGGATAACCGCTCCGCCCGAGGGATTGTTTTTGACGGAGGTGTATTATTGATGGACAAAAAGAGAAATATTCTGAAAATGCTGGTTGTCGTATTATGCCTTGGCGCGGTTACACTTTTCGCCCTTGTACAATCCGGGACAAATGTGGCGTTTATACAAGCATACAAAAACAATTTCAAACGGAATGTTACCGGAATATGCAATATGATAGGAATTACCCTACCGATTGAGGTACAGCTTTACCTTGACGATATGTCCGCGCCGGAGCCTAAGCCTACAATGGTGCCCGCGTCAATCCAGGATGAAATCGATAAGGCATGGGGATATATGCAACAGGAGGAAATACCTGAAAAAGAGGGAACGGCGGAGCTTACCGCAAAGGAAACAGTAAGAGTGACGGATGATGCGGTGCCTATAGCATTGGATGGGGCGGCAAATGCCGAGTTTGCAGAGTACAAAGGCAAAATAATTGCCGTGAATGAAACAAAATACAGGTGTTTTTCACAAAGCGGAGAGCTTATTTGGGAATTACCTTTGCAAATGCAAGACCCTCAGCTGACGGTGCGCGGCAAGTATGTGCTGATAAACGAAACCGGAGCGAAAAAAGTAAGCCTTTATGATGGGAAAAAGCTTTTGTTTTCCGAAAGCACCGAGGGAAATATTATCACGGCGGACGTTTCGGAAAACGGCGATGTTACCGCTGTTTGCGAAAAGGAGTATTTTAAGGGGCAGGTGGTAGTGTTCAACAAAAGCGGAAAGGTTATTTTCGCTTGGGATTCCGGCTCATACAATATATTGGATGCGGCTATTTCCGAAAAACGAAGTTTGTCGATATCACTGTTAAATACCGATGAGGGTGCGGATAGCTTTATTACCTGCTTTAACGTGAACGGAAAAACAAAATATAAGACGGAAAATTTCAAAAATTCGATTATATTTGATTTGGAATACAGCGGTGAAAAGCTTAATGCTTTTGCCGATAACATGTGTGCGGGAATTTCTTCAAAGGGAAAGGTATCGTGGCAGTATAATTTCGGCGGAAAGATTCTTAATAAGTATTCTATGGAGGAAAGTGGAGCAAAACTGTTGCTTTTTGAGACCGGCGGAACGGGGGAAATCACCGTTATCGGAGGTAGCGGAAAGGAATATACGCCGATAAAAACCGAAGTAATGCCCGATGCGGTGAGCATAAAAGCGGATTATATTTCATACAACAGCGGCAGAGACGTAATAATAACTGACTTCAACGGAAAGAAAATGTATCGCACAAGCTGTGATGCGGACGTTAAAGATGTGTACGTGCTGAGTTCCAAAAAGGCATTTTGCGTGTACAGCACAAGTGTGCAGTTTAAAAAATTGAAATATCGAGATAAAAAGGAAACGGTTGCCCTGCCGGAAGAGAGCGCGGCACCGCAGGAGGTGGAATGATTATGCCGGGATATATATGGGATATTGTACTTGCGGCTGTGGCGGTGTTCTTTGTTTCGCTTGCCGCAAAGAAAGGCTTTATACGTGCCTCAAAAAATATTATTGCGCTTTTGCTTACGGTGATTTTACTTGCATCTATGCAGAATACGGTACTTGAGTTTCTTCAGACAACACCCCTCGGAGACAATATTAAGCATATGGTGAGCGAGAATATTACAAAAACCTATGAAAAGGAACAGCTTTCCGAAGAGATAGATACAACGGATAACGAAAAGGCGCTTGAGGTTTGCGAGGCGCTTTCGCTTCCGGCGTTTTTATCGGACAGTATCGAAAACAGTATACGGCAGATGTCGGAGATTAAAAATAATGTTATGGAGGTTATAACCGATTCATTGACACTTATAATTATGAAGGTTATAGCAATGCTTTTGCTTTTTGTATTGGTGAGGGTATTTGTATTTTTGGCATTAAAGATATTGGAAAGTCTGTTCGGATTGCCTGGTCTTAAAACCATAAACCGTACTTTGGGTGCTGTAGTCGGAATATTTAATGCGGCACTGGCGATATACATAGTATGCGGAGCGGTGAGCTTGTTTACTCCGACGGATAAGTTGGAGGAGATACAGGCGACGATTAATTCAACGTACATTTTGAAATATTTTTATGAAAACAATTTGTTGTTATCATTTTTTGTGTAGAATAGAGGTGTGATTTTGGAAGAAAGAACAGAACTGCAGAGAAAAACAAAAGAAGAGCTTAAACAGCTTGCGCAGGGATTTGATATACCGCGAATTTCAACGATGAAAAAGGATGAACTCATAGATTGCATATTGCAGAAAAGAGATGAAGTCCGAAATCGGGAGGAAGAGAAGCCGAAAAAACGCCAAAGACCGGCGGACGCCGTTGAGGTGAGCGGCGTTCTTGAAGTGCTTGCGGACGGATTTGGATTTTTGAGGGTAGAAAGTTATCGCCCGAGCGAAAATGACATATATGTATCGCCTACGCAGATACGCCGATTTAATCTTAAAACCGGTGACGAGATTATGGGTGATGCGCGTCAATCTCAGGAAAGTGATAAGTATTCCGCATTGCTTTTTGTAAAGAAAATAAACGGAGATACCCTTGATGTTGCGCTGAAAAGGAAGAATTTTGAGCGGCTTACACCGATTTATCCCAATGAAAAGCTTCGGCTTGATACAGGGGAAAAGAGCCGATATGCCTCAAGACTTCTTGACTTGGTGGCGCCGATCGGCAAGGGACAGAGAGGTATGATTGTTGCTCCGCCTAAAGCGGGAAAAACCACGCTGATTAAGCAAATAGCACAATCAATTTCGAAAAATCATCCGGATGTAAATCTGATTGTTTTGCTGATTGACGAGCGACCGGAAGAGGTAACCGACATGCGACGTTCAATAAGCGGAGAAGTGGTTGCATCTACCTTTGACCAAACTCCGGAGAGCCATACAAAGTGCGCGGAGATGGTTCTGGAAAGAGCTATGAGACTTGTTGAGCAGAAAAATGATGTTGTTATACTGTTGGATTCCATAACGCGATTGGCGAGAGCGTATAATTTGACGGTTACGCCAACAGGACGTACACTTTCGGGCGGACTTGACCCGGATGCGCTGATAAGACCGAAAAAGTTTTTCGGCGCGGCGAGAAATATTGAGGAGGGTGGAAGCCTTACCATACTTGCAACAGCTCTGGTTGAAACCGGTTCGCGAATGGATGATGTTATTTTTGAAGAGTTCAAGGGTACGGGTAACATGGAGCTGAAGCTTGACCGCGGCTTGCAGGAACGCCGTATATTCCCGGCGATAGATATTTTGAAATCCGGAACGCGTCGAGAGGAAGCACTGTTGGATTTAAAAGAAACCGAAGCGGTTTGGGCAATCAGAAGAAATATAAGCACGCAGAACAGCTATGACACTATGGCGAGGATTTTGCAGTTTATGAATAACACGCAAACGAAAGAAGAATTGACCGATACCATAATTAAATATTACAAGAAGTAACGAAACGGAGCTGTGAATATTTTTTGCGGCTTCGTTTTATTATTTTTTGTTTCTTTGTCGCATATACTATTTTGTAGTAAAAAGTGCGGGAGGTTTATGTGTATGGTAAAAAAATATTTTGCACGGGCTAATACATCAAGCGGATGTGTAAATTTTATGGGGAGCAATATCGAAAATGCGGAAAGAATTTTTATTGTAAATGGAAAATCCGAGAGTGTAAAAACCGAGGTTATGCGGAAGATAAGCGAGGTGGCACAGGAAAGGTTCGATATTGTGGAGGAAGTAGTAAATCCGTTTGATATAAGGTGCTGTGACGGTGTGATAATACCGGATATAAAAACGGCGGTTATAAATGAGCATTGCGCGGAAAATGAGACGGAAATGCAGGTTATTGATACAGATAGGGCGCTTGGGTATGATACCGTGGACAGCGGATATGTTGCGGAACTTGAGAAAAAGTCGGAAAATGCGCTGAAAAAATTTTATGAGGAATACAAAAGGGCAAAGATTATACATGATGAGTGGGAGAAGATATACATCGAACGAATTGATTTTAAGCGGCTTAATGCATACTGCGACGGTATGATTTGCGGACTTATCGGGAATGCGGCGGGGAATCGCGGAAAGAACAACCCTAAGAGGTTTTTCGGTGCATCAACCGTGGACGGCTCGGTGAATTATATAGATAATCTGACGTTGGGTTTAAACTCGCGTTGTTTTATAAAAGGGAGACCGGGGACCGGGAAATCCACTTTTTTGAAAAAGCTTGTCAAAAACGCAAATGATGCGGGATTTGACACTGAAGTGTATTACTGCAGTTTTGATAAAAACAGTTTGGATATGGTGATTGTGCCGGCGTTATCATTCTGCGTATTTGATTCCACAAAGCCGCATGAGCTTTTTCCGTCACGGGAGGGGGATAAAATTTTTGATTTCTATTCCGAGGCGGGACTTTGCGGAACGGATGAGAGATACAGCGGTGAGATAGAAGAGATTTCGGGAAAATACGGACAGAGAATTTCCGAGGGGCTTGTATGGCTGAGGCTGTCAAAGCTTGCCGCGGCAGAACGTGAATTTTATTTAAAGAGCGGCATTTTGATGGAGGAGTTAAAAAATATTTGTAAAACTGCGGTGTTTGAGGTTCTCGGCAAGTAAAAAACGTTCCCTGAGGTTTTGCGGGACACAGCTGTAGCTCGGTTGTGCGCTTTATATATTTGTACTTTTGAGCGACCAAAAGTACGAAAAGTCGCAAAGGGACACCCTTTGAAACCCGCAGTTTTGCGGCTTCAAACAAGTCGCAAAACTTCGACAACTCGCTTTACATGTGCGAGACGAGGGGAGATATGTGCGGGATTTTTTTCAAAGCGGTTGTAGGTCTGAAAATGTAAAGAAGTGAGGAAAGCGGAATGTTTTGAGTGTATTGAAAAAAATTCAGTAGAGAAGGAAGTTACAAAGGACAAAGAACAATAGCTGTTCAGGGGGGAGGTGAAATATGTATGGTGGGCAGTGTGTAGGTTATACTCGAAAATGAACTATCCACCCGCTATGTGGGTGGATAGTTCATTTTCAATATTGCATTTGTTCTTTAAGCTGTTGTGCGGTTTTTAAGCCTTTGAAGATTTCGACCATTTTAAAGCCGAAATCACTTGCGGCACCGGCGCCTTTTGCTGTCAGGAATTTGCCATCCCAAACGGCTTTTTCACCTGTAAAAATGCCGTCGGTGACGAATTTTTCAAAGCCCGGGAAGCAAGTGTATTTTTTTCCCGCCAAAAGACCGCGCTTGCCGATTATGGACGGTGAAGCGCAGATAGCGGCAATATAAATTTCATTGTTTGCGGCGTAATCGATAAGGTTGTGAACCTTATCGGAGCTGTCAAGGTTGGTATGACCGGCACCGCCTGGCAGAACCAGCATGGTCATATCTTCTTTTGAAACCTCGTCAATTAAAATATCGGTTAAAACTGTTACACCGTGTGCCGATGTAACGGTTTTGTTTTCTATTCCCACGGTTTTGACATCGATTTCGGCGCGGCGCAGAATGTCTGTGGGCGCGAGAGCTTCGATGTCTTCAAAGCCGTCAGCTAAAAGCAGATATATCATAATATAAGACTCCTTTTGAATTTGAGATTTTTTCAGCCGTTTATTATTTTGTCCGCCTTTAAAACCGCAACTACGGTTTTGGCATCGAAAAGTGTATTATCCATAGCCATTTGAACAAGTTCCGAAAGGGTGTATTTTTCCACTTCTACGAACTCATCCGGGTCGAGATTTTGACCGACATAGGTGAGTTCTTCGGCAAGATACAGATGTATTACTTCACTGCAATAACCGGGTGTGGGATAAAATTTTCCGAGGAAAGTATACTTTGAAGCGGTGTATCCGGTTTCCTCCACAAGCTCACGCTGTCCGGCAAGAAACGGGTCCTCACCGACTTCAAGTTTGCCTGCGGGAATTTCAAGAACAACTTCGTCATATGGCTTGCGAAATTGTTTTACGGTGAGTACGTTTTTTTCATCATCAATCGCAATAACTCCCACGCCGCCGCCATGCAGAACAAGCTCACGTCCGGCTGTTTTTCCGTTGGGAAGAAGTACCGTATCTTCGGTAAGATGTACGATTCTTCCGTTATATATTTCTCTTGTAGAGATTGTTTTTTCGGTAAAATCCATTTTGTACTACTCCTCTTGGTGATTATAATGCGGATAAGAAACTGCGTATAACATTTGTGGAATTTTCTGCCGCCATACGTGTGAAAGTGGGGAAATCCATGTTTGCACCGTCATCTGCGCCGTCGCTCATTGCGCGGAGAACACAGAACGGAACTTTGTTTACAAAGCATACGTGCCCGATAGCGGCACCTTCCATTTCGCATGATTTTGCGTTAAAAGCTTTAATAATAAACTCTTTTGTTTTCTTATCGGCAACAAATTGGTCGCCCGAGGCGATTGTTCCGACGGTATAAGGAAGCCCCAACTGTGAAACAGCGGCGGAAAGAAGTGTGCAGATTTTTTTGTCGGCAGAAATATTTATGATATCCAAGCCGTCCAAAAGTCCGCGTGGGTGCCCCAGTGCCGAAATATCCATATCGTGCTGAACGACACTGTCCGCAATAACTATATCACCGATTTTTAAAGTGTTGTCAAGACAACCGGCAACGCCGACGTTTACTATCATTTCGGGAGAATACTTTAAAATCATCGCTTCGGCACAAAGTGCTGCGAAAACTTTGCCGACACCGCATTTTGCCACAACTACGTCCTTTGAGCCGAATTTTCCGGAAACGAAATCAATTCCGCTTATGTTTTCTTCATTTTTGCAGGTTAAGAACGATTTTATGTTCTCAACCTCAATATCCATTGCGCCTATTATTCCAATCATGATGTTCCTCCCTATCAAAGCAGCGGCAGTGAATCAACAAAAATTATATCACTGCGCTTCGCGGCTTCGCCCTCGGCAAAGATAAATGCCTTTGCGTATATGTTTGCGCCTATCTGGGTGAGGATGGATTCTATTGCCGCAAGAGAAGAACCTGTTGAAACAACATCATCCACTATGAGCACGTTTTTTCCGCACAGTTTCGGTATCTGGTTGTTATCAAGGTACAGATAATGTGGATTTTTTGTTGTGTATGTATCCACTGCGCCCTTGGTGACTTCCTTGTGGTAAATTTTCTGTTCCTTTCTCAAAATAACCATGTCACGGTCAAGATATTCTGCCATTTGGTAGGCAAGAGTTATGCCTTTTGTTTCGGCGGAAAGCACTACGTCCACCGCTGTGAGGTCAATGTCCGAGCTCTTTAATTTTGCATAAAGCGCGGCACTTGCATCGTGGGACAAATCTTTGGATGACAGCATGTCAAGAACTGCGATACTGAGCCCCTCTTTGATTTCCACTATCGGCAAGCCGTATTCTTTGCCGTTTAGATTAACTTTGTATTCCATTTGTGTTCCTCCTCAGAAATATTTGAAAGTTACGGCGCTTTTGTTTAAAGCGTCAAGATATTTTTTTGCTTCGGATTTTGCGGATGCCAAATCCAAAGTTTTATAGTTTCCACATTCTATCGGTGAAGCTCCGAAAACCTCGCCGATATGGTTGATGATTTTTTCGCATGCCGACTTAATTTCTTCCAAAACCACGGAGTTATCGGCTTTTCTGACCAACAGATAAAATCCCGTCTGACAGCCCATGGGACCGAAATATATCACGTCAAGCTCTGTGTTGCGGATATAGGTTGAAAACATATGTTCAAAGGTGTGCATGGAAATATTATCCATATAGTCTCCGCCATTGGGACGGCGTGTGCGCATGTCATAGGTGGTAATGTCGCCGTCGATGCGCGAAATATAAAGTCCCTCCGCAAATTTTGTGTGGTCTACCGTGAAGCTGGCATTTTTTTGTATGTCCATAATTAACCTCTTTTCAGATATTTTGTGTATATTAATGAATAATTGTTTCCTTTTGAAAGGCAGGCATTGCGCCAAACAACCGAAATCCATTTATGCGGCGCTTTTGTAAGTTTTAAAAACGGTGCGGGATTCGGATGCCATACTTTCAGCTATGATTTCAAACTTTGCTTGAAATCATTATACCATAATCGGCGGTAAATTACAACACTTTTTACAAGACTTGACTAATTGAAGTATATGTGATAAAATGATAAAATAAGTGTAATGTAGCTATTTTTGTGCTTTAATATTTTGAAGGAGAAATTATGAAAAAACGATATAGTGACAGCGGGGAGACGGCGGGAATAAGCGCCGCGGCATTGGTGCTTGTTTTCTGCGGGATATTTTCGATGTATTCGGAGGATTTTATACAGGCAGCCGCGCTGATTCTTGCGGCGGCGGCAATCTCTGTTTACGGAGCTGTTCTGGCGAAGCTTCGCCGAAAAAATTTCGGTGATTACGTTAATATGCTTACTGCTCAAAAAGAGGGAATGTCCGGTGATGCAATCAGTAAACTTCCTCTGCCTATGGCGGTTTTGCAGATAAACGGGCAGATAAGCTGGTATAATGACCTTTTTGCGGAAATGCTCGGTTCAAACAACCTGTACAACATCGTGATAAGCGATGTTATGCCGGAGCTGAAGTGGTCGGAAATTCTCAAATCGTCAAAAGGAATATACACATATGCCGGATATAAGGGGCATCGATATAACGTTGTCGGAGATATTATAAAAAATTCGACGGCGGGTGCGGACGAGAACGATTTTACGGTACTTTTGTACTTTATCGACAAAACCGAAATTGAAGAACTCAGAAAAAAATACAATAATGAAAAAACCGATATCGCGATAGTTAATATTGACAACTACGACGAAATCTTTCAGAAAATGGATGATTCCGATTGCCAGCAGACTATGGCGAAAATCAACAAATATATAAGTGGCTGGGTGGCGGAAAGCAAAGGCTTTATGAAAAAAACCGAGCGCGACAGATATTTGGTGCTTTTCGAACATCAGCACTTAAAAGAATATATTCATAGAAAGTTTGATGTTTTGGAAAAAGTGAGAGGTCTGGGAGATGCCCTGAAAATGCCGATAACAATAAGCATAGGCGTCGGAGTTGGCGGAACTCTGCAGGAAAATGATGCATATGCGAGAGCGGCGATAGATATGGCGTTGGGCCGCGGTGGCGACCAGGCGGCGGTGAAAGATTCGAGCCAGTATAATTTCTACGGCGGAATTGCAAAGGATTATGAAAAGAGCACGCGTGTGAAAACAAGGGCGTTTGCGGTGGCACTTAAGGATTTTATCCTAAATTCGGATAAGGTTATTTTTATGGGACATAACGGTCATGATTATGACTCGTTCGGTGCCGCAATAGGTTTGCAGAGAGCAGTAAGAACCCTTGGCAAGGAGCCGTATATTGTGTTTGACCAATCGCCTGCGGTTGAGCCTTTGGCAGAAGAGGTACGAAAAAATGACGAGTACCGTGGCATGCTGATTTCACCGGAGGCGGCAGAGGACATCATAACAATGAATACGCTGTTGGTGGTGCTGGATACTCACAGACCGTCCATGTTGCCATGCCCAGAATTATTGAAAAAAACCACAAAAGCTGTATTGATAGACCATCACAGACGAAGCACGGAGTTTGTGTCAAATATTTCTTTGGTGTATCACGAACCGTATGCATCGTCCACATGTGAGATGGCAACCGAAATACTTCAGTATATCGATGACAATAAAAAGATGACTGCTTTTGAAGCAAAGGCACTGTATGTCGGTATTGTTATGGACACAAAGAATTTCGGCATTAAAACCGGCGTAAGAACCTTTGAGTCGGCATCTTATTTAAGGCGATACGGACTTAATACCGCAGAGGTAAGAAAATTGTTTAATGTGGGCAAGGATGAGTATGTACTGCGCGGCGAGATTATAAAAAATTCGGTTGCGGTGGGCGATAACATACTGGTTTCGGTTTGTCGTGAAAGCTATCCCAACATGAAAGTGATATCTTCGCAGGCGGCGGATGAAATGCTTAATTTAAGCGGGATTAAAGCCGCATTTGTGGTATATCCTATGGAAAATGAGGTATGCGTTTCGGCACGCTCACTCGGAGATATAAATGTGCAGGTTATCGCAGAAAAGCTCGGAGGAGGCGGACATGCGACGGTTGCCGGCGCACAGCTTAAAACTCGCGATACGGAAGCAGTTTTCGAAAAGCTTAAGGCGGCGGTTTCGGAATATATTGCCGTAAATGAAAGATAATAACGGTTTTGGAAAGGAAGTTGAAAATATGAAGGTTATTTTAAATCAAGACATAAAGGGAAAGGGCAAAAAAGGACAGCTGGTTGAGGTTTCGGACGGATACGGAAGAAATTATCTTCTGCCGAAAGGGCTTGCAAAGGAGGCTACCAATACCAATATAAACATAATGAACGGTAAAAACGATGCTGAGGAATACCGCAGAAAAACAGCCCTTGAAGATGCGGAGGCGCAGAAAGAAAAGATGGAACAAGCTGAGGTTGTTTTGACCGCGAAGGCGGGAGAAAACGGCAAGCTGTTCGGCTCAATAACATCTAAGGATGTTTCCGAGGCGCTTAAAATGCAACACCACATTAAAATAGATAAAAAGAAGTTTGTCATGCCGGACGGAATAAAGACACTGGGCACAACAACGGTTGAGGTGAAAATTCATCCGGGAGTTACCGGAAAGCTTAAGGTTACGGTTAAGGAACAGTAAAATACCGCCGAAAAGGAAGTAGATTTGTATGGCAGATGTTATGAATAATATGCAGGATTATGAACTGCCGCACAGTATGGAGGCGGAAAAAGCCGTTATCGGCTGTATTTTGCAGGATAACAAGGCTTTATCTTCGGCGGCAGAGCAGATAAAAGCGGATGATTTTTATTTTGATGCGAACCGCGAGATTTTTTCTGTATCGATTGAGCTTTTCAATGAAAATGTACCGGTGGATATAGTGACAGTGAGCGATAGGCTTACGCGATACGATAAGCTGGATGCGGTGGGAGGAATTCCTTACCTTGCATCCCTTGCAACCAGTATTTCGACTACGGAAAATGCATCGTATTATGCGGAAATTATTGCCGAAAAGGCAATTTTAAGACGTTTATCCGGCGCGGCAACGGCGATAAATACGCTTGCGGTGAGCGGTGAGAGTGAAACGGATAATGTGCTTGAGCAGGCAGAGCAAATTATTTTCGATATTGCCGAGGGACGGGACAAGAGTGATATTGTTCCGGTAAGCGATATTATAATGAGCACATATGAAGATATGGTTGAAAATGCTTCAAATCCCAATAAGCTGACCGGACTTGCCACCGGCTTTGATGAGTTGAACAGGCGTTGCGGAGGGTTCCATGGCGGGGAATTTATCTTAATTGCAGGACGTCCCGGTATGGGTAAATCAAGTTTTGCGGTAAACATTGCGGAGCACGTTGCCATAAACGACAAAAAAACGGTAGCTATTTTCAATCTGGAAATGCCGAAGGAATCAATATTGAAGCGTATTTTGTGCTCTCAGGCACTTATAGATTCAAGCAAAATTTTGACGGGAAAATTTGAGGGAGAGGATTGGGCAAGGCTCGGCAGAAATCTTGACAGAATTGCCGCGGCTCCCATGTATATAGATGATTCGTCTCTTGTTACGGTATCGGAAATAAGGGCGAAATGCCACAGATTAAAGCGTACAAAGGGCTTGAGCTTGGTGGTAATAGATTACTTGCAGCTGATGAAAGGTTCGGGACGAACCGATTCGCGTCAGCAGGAAATTTCGGAAATTTCAAGATCCTTAAAGGTAATGGCGAAGGAGCTTGAAGTACCGGTGGTTGCATTGTCACAGTTGTCGCGTGCGGTTGAGGCGAGACAGGACAAGCGCCCGATGCTTTCGGATATACGTGAATCGGGTTCTATAGAGCAGGATGCCGATATGGTGGTGTTTTTGTACAGAGACGAGTATTATAATCCCGATACCGAGGATAAAAATACGGCAGAGGTGATTTTAGCAAAGCATAGAGCGGGTGAAACCGGTATGTTTAAGCTGGGATGGCAAGGAAAATACACCAAATTTATCAATATCGATTACCGAGCGGGAGAAGAACAGTGAAAACAGATATTCCGAGGCTTGTTAAAAATACAATAAACGAACATTCCTTAATTAAAAAGGGTGACAGAGTGCTTATAGGACTTTCGGGAGGAGCGGATTCCACCGCGCTTTTACACGTACTCTTCAGCCTTTCAAAGGAGCTTGAGTTTGAAATTGCATGTGCACATGTTAATCATTCTTTGAGAGAAACCGCGGACAGAGACATGAATTTTTGCATGGAATTATGCCGAGAATTGGGCGTAAAACTTTACTGCATGCGTGCGGATATCCGCGGCGGTGCAAAAGATGCCGGTGAGAGTGAGGAGCTTTATGCGAGAAAGGTAAGATATGACTATTTTTCTTCGCTGGGCTTCGATAAAATCGCAACGGCGCACAACAGGAACGATTGCGCCGAAACATTGCTTTTTAATTTTATGCGGGGAGCTTCGGTGAAGGGGCTTTCCGGTATACCGTATGTGAGAGGAAATATTATTCGGCCTCTTTTGGATGTGAAAAAAGAGGAGATAATCGGTTTTTGCCGAGAAAAGTCCTTTGAATTTGTGACCGATGAAACAAATTTTGAGGCGATATATACCCGCAATAAAATCAGGTTGGAGCTTTTGCCTTGGATTGAGAGGGAGATTAATCCGAATTTTATGGAGGTAGCTACTCAAAATGCGCGGACTTTTGCCGAGGACAGTGCATTTTTGGAAAAAACCGCACAGGGGCGATATGAAGCCGCAAAAAGAGAAACTGAGGCGGAATCCGTAAATTCGATTAATATTAAAGCTCTTAATACGGAAGCACCGATTGCAAGACGAATTTTGCAGATATATTGGAGAGAGCAGACGGGGGTAGAAGAAAATCTCGGATTGCGGTATATAGAAGCGATTTTGGTGCTTGCACAAAAGGGGCAATCCGGAAGCAAGCTGGATTTGCCGAAAGGATTTGAAGCAAAAATAGAGTATGGTAGTTTGATTGTCGAAAAAAGACGGAAAAATGCGGAATTTGAATACAAAATTTTTCCGAATGAAATATTAAACATTCCTGAAATTGGGAAGAATATATTGATATATCCCATAAAATGCGGGGGAGACTTTTATCTTGCCGATACAGAGGGACTTACCGTCCGCGGCAGACGACCTGGGGACAGTTTTATGCCGAGAGGGATGGACGGGACAAAGAAGCTGTCGGATTTTTTCGGCGATAAAAAAATACCGCGGGCAAAGCGCGGAGAAATTCCGCTGTTGCTTAAGGACGGCAAAATCGTGTCGGTGGGCGGTATGCGCAGTGACCGACGATTTTTTGACACCGCTCAAACGGCATATAAAATTAAAATAACGGAGGCAGAAAATGCAGAATAAAAACAGGAATATACCGGGGTGGATATTTGCAATCGGCATTATATTGCTGGTTTATACGATGTTTTCGGTAGGGATAAATACTACGGTGAAATCCGATTATTCCTCACTTTTAAGACTTATACAAAACGGTGAGGTTACCTCCTTATATATTGACGGAACAACGGCTATTGCCGAAGTCGGAGAAGAAAAGCTTTCTTGTGAAATTCCGTCAAAAGAGGTACTTCGGGCAGATGTGGGGGATAAGATTAAGGAACAAGCCGCGGCGGGAACGCTTGATTATGTTATTGCACCCGAGAGAGTACCGTGGACCGATTATCTTATGCCGATATCTTCAATCCTTATGCTGATTTTGTTTGTCTTTTTGATAATGCAGCAAAGAGGATCAAACGGTACGGCAAACTTCACAAAAAGCCGCGCAAGATTGGACAGCGAGGATGGCAGAAAAGTTAAATTCAGCGATGTTGCGGGAGCTCGTGAGGAAAAAGAAGAGCTTATGGAACTGGTTGAGTTCTTGAAAAATCCTCAGAAATTCATTGCGCTCGGTGCCCGAATACCGAAAGGTGTACTGCTTGTAGGTTCACCGGGTACCGGAAAAACTTTGCTTGCGCGTGCCGTTGCCGGGGAGGCTGGTGTTCCTTTTTTCTCGATTTCAGGTTCGGATTTTGTGGAACTTTATGTCGGCGTGGGTGCATCCCGCGTGCGTGATATGTTTGCACAAGCAAAAAAATCAAGACCATGTATAATTTTTATCGACGAGATAGATGCCGTCGGCAGAAAACGCGGTGCCGGAATGGGCGGAGGTCATGATGAAAGAGAGCAGACTCTTAACCAACTTTTGGTGGAAATGGACGGCTTCGGTAAAAATGAGGGGATTATAATAATGGCGGCGACAAATCGCCCGGATATTTTGGATCCCGCGCTTTTGCGCCCGGGACGTTTTGACAGGCAGGTGGTTGTTGACAAGCCGGATGCCTTGGGCAGAGAGGAAATTCTGCGGGTACATTGCCGAAACAAGAATGTTTCAAACAAGGTTGACCTTTCAAAAATAGCAAGAGCGACGGTGGGTTATACCGGTGCCGACCTTGAAAATGTGATGAATGAGGCGGCAATTTTTGCGGCGAGAAGAAATAAGGTTGAAATTGACGAAAAGGATATTGAAGATGCAAATATCAAGGTGATGATGGGCCCGGAAAAGAATTCACATGTTGCAACCGACAAGGAAAAACGGCTTACCGCTTATCATGAAGCCGGGCATGCTGTTTTGACCAAACTTGTATCAGAAAGAGATACTGTTCGACAAGTATCGATTATTCCGAGGGGCAGAGCCGGAGGATATACCATGCATATACCCGAGGAGGACACATGGTATTACGGAAGAGAGGATATACTAAACGATATTGTTATCCTGTTGGGCGGTCGCGCGGCGGAGGAACTGATAATGGATGATATTTCGACCGGTGCGTCTTCAGACCTTAAGCGTGCAACTCATTTGGCAAGGGAAATGGTAATAAAATACGGTATGAATGAAGATATCGGTCCTATAAGCTATGACAGCGGCGAGGAGGTATTTTTGGGACGTGACTACGGTCATTCAAAGGAATATTCCGAAGCGACTGCAGCAAGGGTAGATGCGGCGGTGGAGCAGCTTTTAAAGAGCCGCTACAAAGCCGCAAAAAAACTTCTTTCCGAAAATTCGGAAAGACTTGAAAATGTAGCGAAAGCTTTGCTTGAGCACGAGGTTATCGACGGAGCGGAGTTTTTGAAATATTATAATAATGAAGGAGAAAAGAACAATGAAACAAGTAACTAAGGATATGATTATCAGAGAGGTTTTGGAGCTTGACCCGGGATGTGCGGAGTTTTTGCTCAGAATAGGTATGCACTGTCTCGGATGCCCGTCCGCAAGCGGCGAAAGCTTGGAGATGGCATGCGAAGTACACGGTGCGGATGTTGATGCGCTCGTTAAGGATATTAACGAGTATCTTGCGGGGAAATAAGTATGGATGATTTGTCTTGGAGTATATTACTTTTGGTGGCACTGATTACCTTTTCGGCGTATTTCTCTGCCACCGAAACCGCTTTTTCTTCACTTAACAGAATACGGCTTAAAAATGATGCTCAAAAGGGTGACAAACGCGCGGAAAAAGCGCTGGAAATGTGCGAACAGTACGACAAACTGCTTTCAACGATTTTGATAGGTAACAATATAGTTAATATACTGTCCACCTCGGTTGCGACAGCTTTGTTTGTTGTGTATTTCCCGAAAAACGGCGTTGCACTGTCCACCGTGGTGATGACGATTGTTGTGCTGACTTTTGGCGAAATTCTGCCTAAGAGCATGGCAAAGGAAAAGCCGGAGGCGTTTGCTAAATTTTCTGCGCCGCTTATTTCGGCATTCTTGGTGATTCTTACACCGGTAAACTATGTATTTTCTCTCCTAAAGTCAATTGTTAAGCGCGTGCTGAAATTTGACGGGGAAAGTGCAATAACTGACAAAGAGCTTCTGACAATGGTTGAGGAAGCAAAAAATGACGGCGGAATCAATGAGGATGAGAGTCACTTAATAATAAGTGCAATAGAATTCTATGACCTTGATGTGTCCGACATATTGACACCGAGAGTGGATGTTGTGGCTGTGGATATCGAGGATGACAGGGAAAGCATTAAAACCGCTTTCCGTGTCAGCGGATTTTCACGGTTGCCTGTTTACAGAGATACTGTGGATAACATTATCGGCATCATAAATGAAAAGGACTTTCACTATGCCGAGGATATAAAAAAGATTATTTCTCCGGCGGTGTTTGTGCTTGAGGGCATGAAAATTTCAAAGGTTATGTCAATCTTGCAGAGAAAAAAATCACATCTTGCGGTTGTTACGGATGAATACGGCGGCACTGTGGGAGTTGTCAGCCTTGAAGATATCATAGAAGAGCTTGTCGGAGAAATCTGGGATGAACATGACTTGGTAAAAGAGGACTTTTGCAGACTTTCGGCGAACAGATACAAAGTGAGCGGAAATGCATCTGTTGACAAGATGTTCGAGGTTTTTGAACTGAAAGAGGACGAGAAAATTGAAAGCACTACGGTCAGTGGTTGGATTTCCGAGGTTTTGGGCAGAATCCCGGAGCAGGGCGAAAATTTTGTATATGAGGGGATAACCATAATCGTGACTAAAGCGGAGCAAAACCGCGTTGTTGAGGTTATGATAACCAAAATCCCCGCTTCTCAAGAGACAAACGAATAAAGTTCAGCTCACGAATATGCCATGCGGTAAGTGAGTTGTTTGAAAGATTGCTCATTTTTGTGAGCAATTTTTTGTTTAACGGCTGGTTTTTGAGTATTCGTTTTTCTGCGATTTTTGTACAGGTATTAACGCAGAAGTCACAGAACAAACCGAAAAGATAAAGCTTTAAAGAAAGAAATATAAGTTTCATGTTACAGCTCCTTTTTAAGTAGTCTATACAAAAAAATGAATTTTATGTAACTACGGGACAAAGAAATGCGGGAAAAGCAATTGTTACCAAAATGTAATTGAAAAAGCGGAAAAATAATAGTATAATGTTTTTGTACAGATATCAAAGTATAAATAAGGAGGGTGATGTTTTTGAGACACAAGGACAATATACAGCTTCAACAGCATGACAGTTTTTTGTTTGCGGTTACATTAATAACGGCGATAGTCGGAGTTATTGTAATATACAGCGCAACGCGGTCATTAAACACGTATTCAAACGTGATAGTTCAGGCAGGTGCACTTCTAATCGGTGCGGCGGCAATGGCGATAATAAGCAAAATAGACTATAGATTTTTCGGATATATAACAGTACCGATTTATGTGATATGCATTTTAATGCTGATTGCGGTTTTGGTAATAGGCTCTGCCGGAAATTGGGGAGCAAGAAGCTGGATAAGAATAGGGCCGGTGGGAATACAGCCGTCGGAAATATGTAAAGTTGGATTTGCCATAACTTTTGCAAGGCATCTTTCAATGGTTCATAAGAAGATAAACAAGCCGTTTACGCTTCTTATGCTGATTGCGCATTTGGGGGTTATTTTGGCACTTATTATGATGCAGCCCGATGCGGGAAGTGCGATGGTATTCTGCTTTATGTTTGCCGTAATGGTGTTTTGTGCGGGAATTTCCTTTAAGTATATCATTCCTGCGGTTTTGGGGCTTGCGGCATCGGCACCGCTTGCGTATATGTTTCTTTTGAGCGAATATCAAAAGCACAGAATACAGGTGTTTTTCAATCCAGAAGCGGACAAGCTTGGCAGTGGCTACAATGTTATACAATCCAAAATCGCGGTGGGCTCGGGTCAGATTTTCGGAAAAGGATACCTTAAGGGAACGCAAAATCAGATGGGATTTTTGCCTACAAAACATACGGACTTCATATTCAGCGTAATAGCGGAGGAATTTGGATTTATCGGTGCACTGCTTGTTATTCTGCTGTTGTTTTTGATTATTGCAAGATGTATCAAAGCGGCGCAGGAGGCAGATGACCTTTTCGGAAAATATTTATGCGTGGGCATTGCGGCGATGTTGATTTTTCATACCTTTGAAAATGCGGGAATGTGCATAGGACTTATGCCGGTTACCGGAATACCGCTTCCCTTTATAAGCTATGGCGGAACATCTTTGCTCACCAACATGATTGCTGTCGGAATTGTGCTGTCGGTAACGAGACACTCGCGAAACAGCAAAACGGGATACATGTAAGTTTTAAATAAAATACAGATCTCACGGCAGACTTTGCGGTGGTATGTACTTAAGCGAGCATATATCACTTTGGTGCGAAGTCTGTCTTTTTGTGTCTTTTGGTGTCGAAAAAAGGAATAAGTATTACAAATAAGGAGAATTATACCTATAAAATGGGGGTGGAAATCCCGAAAAAGGGAGAATAAAATAAGATTGAAAAAATCAGAGACACTGTTTTGGAGAAAGATAGGTGCAACTCCGATTAGGAAAACGAGGAGCATATTGAAAATGAAATTCTCGGTTCAGATAAAAGGAAAACAATTTAAAAGTCGAAAGTTATAATGCGAAAGCATTTTGATATCGGACAACCCGGCACTGCGGACGCATTATAAGCGCTTGTTGTGCGGGGTTTTATTATGTTTAAAGATAGTTTTGTTAAATTCAGAATATTAACGGATAGCAGAGACAATATGAAGCCGGTTACCCGGATTTGTATTGTCCTTTTTAAGAAAAATTTTGCAAGACCTCCGCCAAGCGCAAAAAATATTTTAAAACGAAAAGGCTTAGGATAAGGAATGTGACCGAAATAAGTTCGGGAATTATTCGGTAAAGGAGAGATTTGTATGGGATTTTACGATGATATGTTAAGAGCGGAGAGACAACGGACAATGAATTACGGGGCTGATATACCCGACGGCGACGAGGTGGTTTGTCCCGTATGCGGAAGCGGCGAATGGGATTTTTTGTTTAAAGATTGTCACGGAGATTTAATAGGCTGTCAGGAATGTGTCAGTAAGTTGTATATTGAAGATTTATCGGAAGAAAAAATCGGTCTTAACGAAAGATAGACGTGCGGAGGAAGGGTTATGACAAGAGAAGATTTGATGCAGGTTTATTACATTGAAAAAGAGGTTGAAATGTGGCAAGATGAGCTTGAAAGGCTGAGAAACTCTGCCGAAGCGGCGGCGATACGCTATACGGGATTGCCGAGCGGAAAGGGAAAGAAATGTGACAAGGTGGCGGAAACCGCAGTTTCCCTCGCAGACACAGAGAGAAAAATCGAAAAAAAGCTGAGAGAGCTTGAAGCGGCAAAAAATGAAATCTTGAACTACATACTGAATATTGACGATTGTCAGACAAGGCTTATTTTTAAGCTCAGGTGCATTAACCTGATGAGCTGGAATGCTGTTGCGGACAAAATTGGGGGAATGAATTCGGAATACTCCGTAAAAAAGAGATTTTACCGATATCTGGAGCAGTGCGGATAAGCTGAGCCTTATAAAAAAGTGAAATTTAAAAGTTGTCCCACATGTCACACCCGAATGTGGTAATATGGTATCGTGAAAAGAAACTGACAAGCCGGCGGAGTTTTTTTCAAAATATTTGGAGGTGGTGACAGCGTGGATACAAAGCGTACCTTGTGCGGAAGATGCGCAGGGGACTACAGAGAGGCAGGTTTTTCGGCAATACCGGACGGATATCAAGTTATCAAAAAAGCTTGTGATTTATGCGGACGACCGGGATTCGATTATATTATAGGGCGTCACAGGCGTATGCGGAAAGGAACCGTATAATGGGGAAGGTTGATTTTTGGCTGACCGAGGAGGGGTTGACCGTTATGCGGGCAAGAAGCCGCGACAGTCTAACGCACACAGAGCTGGCGGAAAAACTTGGGATTTCTCCCAAAACGCTTGCGAAATGGGAGAAAAAATATCCGAAAATCGGAGAAGCGGTGCGGCTCGGGCGGGAAATAACCGATGTAAGCGTTGAGGATGCAATACTCAAAAAAGCACTCGGCTTTCGCGTAAAGGAAGTAAAAAAGGTCGTAAAGGCTGACGGTGCCGAGGAGGTTACAACGGTTTATAAAAATGTTCCGCCCGATATTTCCGCCGCTTCCATGTGGCTGAAAAACCGCCGCCCGGATAAGTGGAATGATAAGTACACAGGAGGGGCGGATTTGTCAAAGGTTGATGAAATTCTCGGAGGGATAGATGATAGAGCTGACAGATAAGCAGGAGGAATATTGGAGAAACGCGAATCGGAGATGGAATATAAAGGAGGGTGCAACCAGAAGCGGAAAGACGTATCTGGATTACTTCCTTATTCCAAAAAGAATTCGTGCATGTACGGGATGCGGGATTATTGTGCTTCTGGGTAACACAAAGGGGACACTTTCACGGAATATATTGGAGCCCATGCGGGAAATTTGGGGAGAGGAATATGTCGGAAACATCGGAATCGACGGAACGGTGATGCTTTTCGGCAGAAAGTGCCATGCGATAGGAGCGGACAAAGCCACACAGGTGTCGAAGCTTCAGGGCGCGGGGATTGAATATTGCTACGGCGATGAAATAACAACATGGAATGAAGAAGTATTCAATATGTTGAAATCGCGCCTTGACAAGCCAACTTCAAAGTTTGACGGAACCTGTAACCCGGATAATCCGAATCATTGGCTTCTTAAATTTTTAAACAGCGATGCCGATATATTTCGTCAGCATTATACGATTTATGATAATCCCAATCTATCCGATGAGTTTGTGAAAAATCTTGAAAACGAATACAGGGGAACCGTCTATTTTGACAGGTTTATCCTTGGAAAGTGGGCGCTTGCGGAGGGACTGGTTTATCCTATGTTCAGTATGGATAAGCATGTGTTTGAAAAGCTGCCGACGGGTGGAAAGTATTACGTTTCAATAGACTACGGAACCCTTAACCCATGCAGTATGGGATTGTGGTGCGTAAGCGGAGGCACAGCATATCGGATAAAGGAATTTTATCATGATGGGCGGAGCAGTAATCGGCTTTACACTGATGAAGAGTATTATGCTCGGCTGGAAAAGCTGACGGAGGGGATTTTAGTTCAGTATGTTATAGTGGACCCTTCGGCGGCAAGCTTTATCGAAACCGTTCGGCGGCATGGAAAATTTTCGGTAAAAAAGGCAAAAAACAACGTGACGGACGGCATAAGATTTACTTCCGGGATGATATCGGATGGACGTATTAAAATTCACGAATCCTGCAAAAATACCATTCGGGAGTTTGGGGCATATTGCTGGGATACGGAATCGGGAGAGGACCGCCCGATAAAGCAGAACGATCATGCCATGGATGATATAAGGTATTTCTGCTATACAATTTTGAAAAGACTTTTTTAAAAAAGTCAGTGCTTCTTACAGCCCGCCGTGAGAAGCACCGCTTTAATATTATATGCGGGCGGAAAGGAGAGAAACGTTAAATGAAGTTTTTAAAAAAGGTAATGAATGTTTTAAATTTAAAAAATTCACTGTCGGCACTCGGAGTTGAAACCTGTACCTCGGAGCAGATGTCGGCGGCGCTTGCGGAGTGGGAGCGGCTATACAAAAGTCGCGACGGAATGGCATTGGCATCTGCAATATCATCCGAAACGGCAAGGCTTGCCACAATAGAGATGAAATCGGAAATTTCCGGCTCAAATCGTGCGGATTTTTTGCAGAAACAGTATGCAAAATTTTTAAACGGCATACGAAATGTTACGGAAATGGCATGCGCTAAGGGAGGTGTGGTGCTGAAACCCTATTTTTCGGGAGACGGAATAGAGGTGGATTGTATACAGGCGGAGGACTTTATACCGATTGAATTTAGCCGGGACGGAGAGATTTTAGGAGCAGCGTTTTTGGACAGATACATATCGGGAGATAAGGTGTACACGAGGGTGGAACAGCATAGCTTTGAAGACGATACATACGTGATACGCAATTTTGCATTTGTAGGAGACAGCGTTTCGGGGATGGGCGAGGAAATAGCCCTTGAGAAAATTCCAAAATGGCGCGGCATTGAGCCATACACAGAAATCAGCGGCATCAATAAGCCGCTTTTTGTTTACTACAAAATGCCAATGGCAAATTGCATAGATACAAGCTCGCCGCTGGGTATTTCGGTATTCAGCCGCGCCGCATCGTTGATTGAGGATGCGGAAAAGCAATATAAGCGGCTTTTATGGGAATATGAGAGCGGGGAACGTGCCTTATATGTGGATGAAGCCGCCATGCTTCGCAGAGAAAACGGCGAATACATCGTTCCCGACCGCAGGCTGTATCGACTTTTAAACACCGGTGACGATACTATGTTTAAGGATTGGACGCCGACGTTTAGGGATGAGTCTGTTATAAACGGGCTCAATGAAATTCTGAGGAGAATTGAATTCAACTCGGGACTTGCTTACGGCACTCTGTCCGATGTTTTAAATGTGGACAGGACCGCGGAGGAAATCAGAGTTTCAAAGCAGAGAAGCTATGCACACATATGCGATATACAAAATTCCATGAAAACAGCGCTTTCGGCTCTCATTGAAGCGATGAATACGATTGTCGACCTATACTGTCTGGCACCTGATGGAGAATATGGAGTATCATTTGAGTTTGATGACAGCATTGTGGCGGACAGAAGAACGGAGTTTGAAGAGAAAATGAAGCTTTTGGAGGGCGGAGTAATTCAGCCGTGGGAGATGAGAGCATGGTACTTCGGTGAGGACAGTGAGACGGCAAAGAGAAGAGCTTGCGAATCCGCGCGCGGGATATCGGATAATTTTGCGGAGTAAGGGGGTGATTTGAATGAATAAAGAGGATATTATAAAGTACGTTCCCGAAATCGGTGAGGAAGCGGCGGAGGCAATTTTGAAAATGCACGATGAGGAGAAAGAGGAGCTTTTATGTGAAGTAAAAAGACTCTCGGCACTTTCGGAAAACGAGGAGAGTGCAAGGCAGGAAGCATATGAAAACGGCTTTAGCGAAGCGGAACGAAGGCTTATGAAAAAAGAACGCGAGAGGATGATAGAAAACAAAATCGGTTCGTCCGGGGCGAAAAGCACTAAAGCTTTGCGGGCAATGCTTAAAGCGGAGGAAATCGTTTTGGAGGACGGGGAGCTTTTAGGATTCGATGAACAGGTCGAAAGTATAAGGGCGGAATGTCCTTTTTTGTTTGAAGAGGACGATGAAAAACCCAGGTTTACATCCGGTTTTGGAAAATATGAGAACAAAGGGGACATAAAAAAACTTTCATACAGGGAAAGGCTTAAGCTCTATACGGAAAGCCCGGAGTTGTATCATCAATTGGTAAAATAATGAAAAAACGGCGTGGCGGTGGTGCCTGCATTCGTCGCGCCATTATTAAAAACAGGCAGAAAAGAGGTAATATTATTATGTCAATGACAAAAATTTCAGATTTGGTTAATCCTAAGGTTATGGCGGATATGATTTCCGCAAAGATTGAGAGCAAGATAGTTGTAGCACCGTTTGCTAAAGTGGATGATACTTTGGTGGGAGTTGCGGGGGACACTATAGTGGTGCCGCAGTATTCGTATATAGGAGATGCGGATGATGTAGCTGAGGGAGAGGCAGTTGATACAACTGTACTGATTACCACAACAACCGAGGCGACCATTAAAAAGGCAATGAAAGCGGTTGAGCTTTCGGATGAGGCGGTACTATCGGGATATGGTAATCCAATCGGTGAAACAAACAACCAGCTTGCCGCCGCAATCGCCGCAAAGGTAGACAATGATGCGATGGACGCACTTCAGACAGCACATACGATATATACGGCGGACGGAATTATTTCGTATGACGGAATTATTGATGCGATTGACAAATTTGGCGAGGAGTCAAACTGCCAGAAGGTAATATTTGTCCATCCGTCACAGCTGACACAGCTTCGCCATGATGCGGATTTTATATCTTGTGAAAAATATACCGGAAATGTGCTTGTAAGCGGTGAAATCGGTATGATTGCAAATACGCGTGTTGTGCCGTCCAAAAAGGTTCCGTTGACGGAAGGTCATTATATATGCCCGATTGTTAAAATTGAGGGGGACAATGAAACCGAAGATGAAACGCCTGCCCTCACAATTTATTTGAAGCGTGACACAAATGTTGAGGCGGAAAGACAGACGTTGAGACGTGTTACCGATATTTCGGTTGACAAATTCTATACGGTAGTGCTTTCAAATGATGCAAAGGTTGTGCTTGCGAAATTTGACGAAAACGCTACGGCTTAAATTTGGGAGATATAATATGATAGCGGATTTATTTTTTTACAGTGATGTGTACGGCGGGAATATGAGAATTCCCGCCGAAGAATTTGAACTGTGGGAAAAGCGTGCGGAAACCGAGCTTTCGCAGATAACCGGCGGTAGGAGCGGTAAATCGGATGAAAAAAGCGTGAAAATGTGCGTGTGCGAAATCGCGGAGCTGTTATATCGGGAAAATGCAAGAGAGGGGATATATTCCGAGAACAATGACGGATATTCCGTAAGATACAATTTAGGGGACATAAAAAAGAAAATTTATCTGATTGCAAAGACCTATCTTGCCGGTACGGATTTGTTATATAGGGGTGTTTAGAGTGAAAAGTAACTGCAGTGTAACCTTATGGCACTTGGACGGTGCGGGAAAACGCTGGCACAGAAAAGTGTTGAAAAATGCATTTTCAAGCTACAGAGAAAAGCTTTCAAAAAGCGGAATAAAGCAGGTTGGATTTTATTCATCGGATTTTTGCACCATACGTATTCCGGGGAGCGAAAGACTTGTGGTTTCGGTAGGAGATTATGTGCGGATAGGCGAATACAGGGAGCTTGAGCCGGAGCGCACTCTTGCTATGAAAGTTATTGAGGTGCGTGATAACAGGTGCGGGAGTTCGCCGCATTGGAAACTTTTATGTGGAGGGTAATATGATAGACAGTATAAGAAGATATATGATGAGCTGTCCGCTACTTTGCGGGAGTGAAATTAATATTAATTGCTTAAGCCCTAAGGCGGTTTCTTATTCGATAGACAGTGTTGCCGAAAATCCTCTGATTAAAAGATATTGTGACGGCGGCATGATAAAGCAATGCAAGTTTGTGTTTGCTCTGCATGGTGTGTATGATACGATGGCGGAGGAAAATCTGCGGATTGCGGAATTTTTCGAGAAGCTCACCGATTGGGTTGAGAAGCAAAATAGGGACGGAAAATTGCCGAAACTTACCGATGAAAAACTCACGCCTTTACGGATTGAGGTAACAAAGGATGCATGTCTGCTTGAAAGCTCTATCGACAGCATGAGGTATCAAACAGAATTTCGGCTGATATATCGACAGGAAGTATGATTTTAGGCATATGTAAGGAGAGATTAGATGATTAAAAGAAGCGAAAAGCTGGCTTTTATGGAGGTCGGCGAGAATGAAAGCAAGGTTTTCAGAAGGATGAGCGGTTTTACCGAACTTTCGATTTCAAAAAATCCAAAAGAGTATTCAAGAAAATACATTGATGAAAACATGGAAAGAAGCGTGGTTGTGGGATATTCGCCATCAATATCCTATAAATTTGACACAGACCCGAAAAGTTCGGTTCATGGGGTATTTAAGGAGGTTGCGGATAAGGAGCTTTTGGGAGAGGATGCTACGTGCAGTATCATTATGGCGGATGTATCCACCGCAAATGACAGCGGCAGTTATCCTGCAATTAAGCGTGATTTTTGCATAATACCCTCATCTGAGGGAGATGACAGCGACACGTATACATGCAGCGGAAGTTTAAAGGCATACGGGGAAAAGATTTTCGGAACAGTAATAACAACAGACGATTGGCAGACGGTAACGTTTACCGAAGAATAGGGACATAAAAAGGGGAGAAAACAAATGAGCATATTGACAGATGTTTTACCCGATACCGTTGTGATTTGCGGGAAACATTATGCGGTGCGCACCGATTTTAGGGTATGGATAGAATTTGATAAGGTTATTCGTTCACGTAAAATCAGTGCGGGCGAAAAAACGGGTATTTTGATGAAGCTATGCTTTGACAGAAAGCGATGCCGCTTTCTCCCCTCGTCCCCGGGAGAGGCAATAGCGGCGCTTTCCGGTTTTTACATGTGCGGAAAACAGGGTAATGTAAGTGAAAAAGGGGACGCTAAAACTTGCGAGGTATTCAGCTTTGAAGAGGATGCGGATTATGTGTATTCTGCTTTTCTCACACAATACGGGATTGATCTTACGGATGTTTTATACTTGCATTGGTATAAATTTTCAGCAATGTTTAAAGGTCTTGATGACAATTTGCGATTGATGAAAATTATTTCTGCAAGAGCGGCGGATTTAAGCGGTATCTCGGGAGAAAAAGGAAAGTATTTGAAGAAGATGAAAGAACTGTATGCGCTTCCAGATACGAGGAATGAAGAAGAAAAAGCGCGGGATACGGCGGAAATTCTTTCAGCACTGTTTTAGGGGGAGGGATGAATAATGAGTGCAACGGATATGGGCAAATTGGCAAATGAAGCCGGAAAGTATTTATCGATGAAATTTGCCGAGGGTCTTGCCGAAAATTCTAAATTTGCTACCGAAGCTTTTGAGGGTATGCTGGAGAAACTGAAATATCAACGTGATTTTGATATTATAAGTGAAGAGGATTATTACAGAAAGCTTGAGATTTTGCGAGACAAGTATTTTACGCAAGGGACACAAAATTGGGTGAAATACACCGAGCAGATTTACGAATACCAAAAATCCACCCTTGAGACAGAAAAGAAAAATATTGTAGGTCTTTATGATGAGGTGGCAGATTATGCCGTAAAGCGTATGGATGAGGTAATCGAAAAACAACAGAAAATGGCGGAAAAGCTCAATGACACCGGGGCGCTGTTTAAAACGAATAAGGTGAGAATAGGCGGAAAGACGGAATACTATTATTCTCTCGGTGATTTGGACAATGATATTGCGGCAATCAAGAAATACGGCGATGCGATGGAGGAAATAGAGAAGCGTGCCGAAAGTTTGGGAGTAGGCGAAGAGGCAGAATCCGGTCTTATTGCCGCTATTCGAGACTTGAATTTTGAAGATGCATCCGGGTTTATGTCCGCGCTTTTATCGGCAAGGGATGATGAGTTTGCAAAATATACAGAAGCACTGTCGGTAAAAGGCAAGCTGTCCGAAAATATTGCGGCAAAGCAATATGAAGATGAGTTTGAAAAAAGCTGGGAAGATGCATGCGCTAATATGCGGGAACGCTTAAAGGAGGCGGGCTATGAAATCCCTGAGGATTTTACTGTAAGCGGAAGCGTTTCGGCGGAAAAATTCGGTGCGGCATTTATCGAAGAGCTTGATGTACAGCTTCAGGCAGTGAGGGCGAGGATTGAGGAATTTAATGAGAGCCTTAAGGCGGATATAGACATTTCCTCAACCGGAAATATTTATAATACAAACAATACTTCTTATAACATAAGTGTTTCGGATGGCGATGATACCGTAGAGCAGATTAAGCGGTTTGAAACCGTAAAGCGCCTGTCCGGGGTTAAGACATAAGGGGGAATTTTATGTTTAATATACGGTTTTATAATGAAACGGGAAATATAAACTTCGGAGGCGGAGAATCAAAGTCGCCGTGGCGGGTTATATCGGCAGATGGCTTGGCTTTTTGCGGCAAAACCTTTGTAGGTGCAAGGTATGCGGGAGATGACGGCGTGCGGACAAATGCGGTCAATCTGAATCAAAGGACAATTACATTGAATGGGGACATAAAAATAAATGAGGAATTTTCGAATACATATGCCGCCGCCCTTGCGGCACTTGAAAGCGAGGGTGTACTGGAAATCAATACATCGGCGGGGAAACGGCGGATTGGTGCAAGGTGCTGTGACTTTAATCAATATGATAAAAAGGGAAATTATTTATTGTTTACGGTGCAGTTTTTATGCGATAACCCGTATTTTGAGGACAGCGTGAGAAAAGAAACGCAGATTTTTAAGGAAATTCCGCTTATTGACGAGAATTTCACATTCCCCGGAAAATTTTCCGAAAGAATATCTCGCAAGAATATTTTATACGCGGGAAATGTTAGAACCGAACCGATTTTTTACATCAGCGTTAATTCCGAAAAGAAGGGAGAAAAACTTCTGTGTATAGAAAATCATACAAGCGGAGAAAAGATAAGCTTTAACTATGGAGCTTTGAGGGATGAAACAGTTACGGTGGATATTGAAAATCGGCGCATTTATAATTCTAAGGGCGAAAATCTTATTAAGTATCTGACAGACGACAGCTTTTTTGACGGATTCCATCTGTTTCCCGGGACGAATGATATAGAGGTAATCAATCGCGGTGAAAACAGTGGAATAGATGTTGCATGCAGTTATGCGGACAGATATTCGGAGGCAGTGTATATATGAGCCTACTGATTTATGATTTTGAATTCAATCTGCTGACCGCGGAGCATAGAATATTAAGCTCAAAATGGAATATATTCCATAACGAGGTCGGGAGCTTTGAAGCACATTTGCCGCTTGATTCCGAACTGATAAGGGTTGTAACGGAAAATAAATACCTGGTGGCGGTACAGAAAGGATTTTCCGCGATAATTGTGGGAAAAGAGCTGAGGGATGAACTGATACTTTACGGAAGAACCTGTAATTGGCTTTTGTCGAAGAGAATAACTCCCGAGACGGCGGCAGTTACGGGATATGCCGGAGAAATAGCGGCGGGGCTTGTTCGAAAGGCATTCAGCGATGTGAAAAATTTTACGATTGATGCCTGCGCGGGTAGCGAAACGGAATTTGAGTGCGGAGAAAAACTGACTTTTAACGCTGTTGCGGAATGTCTAAAAAAAGCGGATATGGGACATGAAGTGTGTTTTGACAGAACGGAAAAGAAATGGATTTTTAAAACACATTGCGGACGGGAAACGGATTTGGTACTGTCGGAGGCACACAGAAATGCATATGAGACGGCTTGCGCTTTGGATATTTTGGATCTTGCAACCTGCGGGCGTTATTCGCTTTATTCTGAAGAGGATGGGTATGTGAGAACAAACATTGAGGGCGACATAAGTGCTGTCGGGATTTACCGGTGGGAGACTATGTTGGACGGCAACACCGCTTTAGAGGCAGAGGATGATTTAAGAGGAAAATGTGAGCGTAACGAGATTTCGATAAAGGTTAGAGACACAGAGTTCGGAAAGGATTATGCGCTTGGAGATATTGTGCGCGTGCAAGTTATCAAGGGTGCTTATCGCACTACGGTGAAAAGGCGGATAACGGGTGTGCAGATATACTATGCACAAGGAGAATATTACGAACAGCCGCTTTTGGAGAGTGTTTGATTTTATCAACGGATTTAAGAGGGGTATTTTAAGGGGTTGAAAAAATGGGATATAAATGTAAATTTTTGGATAATGAGGTGTATGCGGCACAGGATGTCAATGAGATGTTTGCATATTTAACATCGGGCGGTGTAACCTTCAGCGACAGCGGGGCGGTAACGGCAGATTTAAATTCTGCGGTTGCATCGGCTGTTAGCGCGGGTGCGGCGGGGTATGAGGCGTGCAGAGTGGTGAGTGAGGACGGAATATATAAGGTGTCGGCGGGTGTTTGCTTTATGTATGACGGCTCGGCAATCGAAATAGACAGTGAAGGTGAGGTGATAACGCCGATAGCGGGCACTGCGAGTTACGTGTACATAAAAAGAAACATTTCGCAAAACAGCATTGATATCGTTGTTGCAAGTAGTGCGGGCGGTGAGGACAGCGTACCGCTGGCTGAGATAGATGTTTCCGGAAATATTTCGGATAAGCGGATTTTTGCAAGGTCAAAGGTGCCTCTCGGAGTGCCAAGGAGCTTGCGGGATTTTTCCCAGCAGATAATGTTTACAAATTATGCCACGCCTGAGTACACAATAGATGTCGGAGCGGATTTTACGCATTTTATATTATGGAATATTGATGAGAAATATTATGCATATGCTTCGAATTTGATTGAGCTTGCAGACGACGGTAATGCGAGTATTAATGTGTCTCAAATCCCGGGAGCGGGGAAAATCGCGGGATACGTAAATGTGAAAAGAAACGGCAGAAATGTGAAAATCGAGGGACACAATTTTAATTTTAATGCGGAAAGCACGGTGAATTTTGCTGTTTTGTAGGAGGTGAGAGTATGCTTAATATAATTGATTTCGGCAGAAGCATAAAATATACAAAGGGTGACACCTTTGAACTTTTGGTAAGTACGGACGGTACATACGGAGACGGAACGGTGCTTGAGCTTCAAATAGCCGAAAATGAAAACAGTGACATTTTGATAAACCATGCCGAGGTTATGAAAAGAAATGCTTTTGTTGTAAGGTTTTCGGAGGAAGAAAAGGAAAAACTGGAGCTTGGTGACTATATATATCGCCTGCGGGTGCTTCAGCCCGAGGGTGGAATACAAACACAGCTTAGCGGCGAATTTTCGGTTGTTTGGGGGAGTGCGTGATGATTCATCTTGAAAATGTGCAAGGATATGGGTTCAGATTGAAGAACGCAGATTCGCAGAGATTGGAGCTTAAAGAACGTGGAGATGATACGGAAAAGTTTGTGCCCAAAATCGGCGAAAACGGAAATTGGTATATTTATGATTTCAAGAATGACGAATATATCGATACCGGAGTAAACGGCGCCGGCTACAGGGGCGAGCGCGGCGAAAAAGGTGACAAAGGCGACAGAGGTGAGCGCGGAGAAAAGGGTGACAGGGGTGAAAAGGGCGAAAGCGGACATTCGCCGGCACGCGGAATTGATTACTGGACAGAGGCTGATAAATCGGAAATATCGGCGAATTTGGACAGCAAAATCGCGGGAAAGGCAGATAAAAGCACAGCAGTGCCAAAAACCGAAACGACAGCCGAGCTCCCCGTATATTTAACGGATGCGCTTGAGGGCGAGAATGTTACAAAGCTTTTGGCATACGGAACGGAAGCGGGAAGCGGAGATGCGGACGGCGAAAAATATAAAATAAAAATTAATGCATGCGGCAAAAATTTATTTGATGCGGACAGTATTTTTTTGTCGGCGCCCGGTTGGACAAGCTTTTATGATGAAAACGGAGTTAAAACATATAAGGGAACAGTACCGAATTTGTTTAGCGAATATTCCGGCGGAATACCTTTGGCACTTAACAATAAAAAGCTTGTATTTTCGTGGGAGGCACGAAACAGTTCTAAAAATAGCGTAACAACTTATATAAAGATTTGGTATCCGACATACACAGAAAATGTTTGCCATATACAATCTACCGAATGGACGAAATATTCCGGAGTCAGCACATCGGATGTAATAAATAAGCTTACTTTCGGTTATACAACCGGAGATACTGTCTACATACGAAATGTACAGATAGAGGAAGCGACGGAGAAAAGTGATTATGAGCCATACAGCGGGAGCACTGTTGAGGCAGAGCTTGACGAACCGCTTTTAGCGGGCGAATATGTAGATTTTCTTCGCAAAAAGCATGTGAGCGGTACAGGGGAAAGCGATATTACCGTAAACGGAAGAATAAAAGCTCCGAACAGCGAGGTGTGTATGCTTTGGTCGGGCGATACAAGCAAGCCGAAAAATTTAAAAATCAGGTATTATCAGGATATAAATAAAGTGATAAGCGAGCTGAAAAACGCTGTTTTAGCTCAGGGAGCAAATGTATGAGGAGGATAAGGTTATGTTTGATTACAGAAGATTTTTGATGACGGGATTTCGGGATGCGGTCGGAAAACAGGCGGATTACATGGTAATTCAAAATGCAAACGGCTACTATGAAAAGGCGGTGCTTACCGAAGAGGATTTGGCAGAGCTTCAAAGGCTGATTGATGAAAAAAACACGATTGATTTGCCTGAGATTGAATCGGAGAGCAGTGTTCCGACTACGGAAGAGTATACGGAGGAAGAATAAATGGGAGCGGAAACGATTATTTCTGTCATAAGCGTTCTGGGGAGTGCGATAGGAACCTTTGCCGGAATTGCGGTGAATTCACGATTGGTGAATTTCAGGATTGAACAGCTTGAAAAAAAGGTTGATATGCACAATCGGGTGATAGAACGCGTGTATAAGCTGGAAAAACTGGATGCTGTGCTGGAAAAGGAGCTTAAGGTGGCAAATCACAGAATTGAGGATTTGGAGGGGTACCACAAATAGGGAGGTAGAAATGCAGGATTTAACTTTTATATCTGAGATGTATATGCCGGCAGTGGCGGCGCTTTGTCTGGCAGTTGGGTACATATTAAAGCACTGGTTAAAAGATGCGGATAACAGGATTATTCCGACAGTGTTGGCTGTGTTGGGTGCTGTATGCGTATGCGCGAGTGAGGAGAAAATTACGATTGAGCTTGTAACGGAAGGTATGATAACGGGGCTTGCTTCAACAGGGCTTCATCAAGCATTTAAGCAGATAATGGAAAAGAGCTCGGAGGACACAAGCAATGCGGAATGTTAATGCTTTGCACCCGAGACTTCGCTTATTGGCGCCGATTTTTGTGGAAAGGTGCGGAGAAAATGGTTTGACGGTAGGTATAGGCGAGTGCGTGAGAAGTGTAAGTGAGCAGGATGAACTGTACGAAAAGGGAAGAAGCAAAAAGGGGAGTATTGTAACCAACGCGCGCGGAAGTTCCTATATGAGCATGCACCAATGGGGGATTGCTTTTGATTTTTACAGAAATGATGGCAAGGGTGCATACAATAACGCGGACGGATTTTTTGATAAGGCGGGAAAAATCGGAGAATCATTGGGACTTGAATGGGGCGGGCGCTGGAAGAAAATCAGCGATAAGCCGCACTTTCAGCTTCCCGATTGGGGGAGCACACCGAAAAAATTGAAAATGCTCTACACCGTACCTGAAAATTTTATGGAAATATGGGAGGATTGCGTCATGACAGAGGGGGAAAAGCGTGAGCTTGAAAAAATCAAAAATGATATTGAGGAACTGAAAAGACAATCGGAAAGGGTGTATCGCTATACCGAGGAGCTTCCGGAATGGGCGAGAGATACCATTCAGCATTTGATGGATATGGGAATATATTCGGGATCTTCGGAAAGCGACCTTAATTTGCCGGAAACACTTATGCGGGCACTTGTAATTAATGCCCGCGCCGGCGTGTATGAAAATAAGGGAATATAATGTTATTTTAGCGGGAGCGTTTTGACGCTCCCGCTAAAATTATAGCTGCGGAATATGCGGTGAGGGCGCATATTCACAGAATAAAAGTTAGACAAAACTAACCTTTATGTAAAATTATTTCATCTGAAAGTGCTGTGACAGAGCTCCGCTCAGCGCGTTTGCGCTTGAAGAATTTACGTAGCAAATGGTACTGCCGGTGCGCTCTGCCTGCTTTACGGCGCATTTCAGCATTTTATGAGCTACGGTTTTTGTAAACACCACAATCATATCGGGATTTCCGAGCTGGTTTTGAAAATCTGCCGGACATTGTGTAAAAACCTTACATTTACATCCGTATTTTTTGCATATCTGCTTGTAACGGCAGTGCATGCAATCATGCCCGCCCACTATAACTATACGCATTTCTGTTGTCTCCTTTTATTATACAAGCTCTGCACGCTCTTTTTATAAATACGGATAATGCGGTAAAGAACCCCGAAAAGAGCAGTGCGATGGTAATATCCTTGATTGGTACATTCATCATAAATCCTCCCGCAGAAACTGTGTTTTACAAACATGGTTAGTCTGGGCTAACTATGTAAAGTATATCACCTAAAAGGATTTTTGTCAATAGTTTTTTAAAAGAAAACAACATCCGCAAAAAGCGGATGTTGAAACTGTCATTTATATAATGTGCTGTCTGAGACTCATGACCGTTGTCATTATATCGGATGCGACCTCGTTAATGGGTCTGTTGGCATTAATAATTTTTATGTTTTCGTCGGGACCGAGGCGATTAAATACATCGAAGAAGAGTGAGCGGGTGTCGCGCATAAATTTCTCGTCCTCTTCAAAGATTTCGCGATGCGCGCGTTCGCTGTCGATTCTGCTCTTACAGCTGCCGGGGTCTACGTCAAGATAAATACACAAATCAGGCTTCAGTATTTGCGGGCAGTTTAAGTTTATATCCATTACCCACTGTAAATCGGTTCCCAATCCCTGATATGCAAAGGATGAGTAGTAATATCTGTCGCATAATACGCTTATGCCGTTATTAAGAATTTTTTGAATACCCCAAACAGGGTTTACGTTATGTGTAACGCGGTCGGTCAAAAACAAGCTTGCAAGTTCGGACGGCTCACGCTTGTAGTTGTTGCTGAGCGCATCGCGTATTAATCCGCCGGTTGCCGAGGTGGTCGGTTCTGCCGTAACATGCACTTTTTTGCCCATGAGTTTCAGCTTGTCTTTCAGCATGCTGATTTGAGTGCTTTTTCCCGAGCCGTCCAGTCCCTCAAAAACGATAAAGAGGGGGTCATCAGGCTTTTTAGACGATGATATTTCGCCGGAAGAAGCATCGTTGAAAAGTGCGCTGTGGGAAAAATAAAGCGTGGCAAGGGATTCGCGTGAAATTCCCATGCTTTGCGCCTTTTGTTCCAAAGCATTGATAAAGCTGTCCGAATTTTGCATACTTTCCGCTTGCGCACCGTCCTGGCAGCACCATAAAAAGGTTTCCGAAACGGCGCTGAAATCCGAGACGGTGGAAATCACGTTATTATACCAGACAATAATTTGATTTTTCTCAGGTTCCGATATATGATTTGTAAAAAAATCCACATCGGGATTTTCCGATACGAGTAATTTTAAATTAGAAGACATTTTTTCCTCCTGTATGCTATACTTGTAATATAAAAAAGTATATCATTTTTTCGGTGTGTTGTCAATTATTTGTGATTTTTTCATTGCATAAAAAGGCACCGCAAATTTACGGTGCCCGGTGGAGTGTTATGTTTGATTATCTTTTTGAAAGTACATCCTTTTCATATGCACGTACATCATCCAGCCAATCAAGACCTACACCTTTGTTTGTCTTTTGGCAATAGTAATCCCAAACAAGTGCAAAAGGTGCGGCTTTAAATTCCTGAGTTACGGCAAGTCTTGCGGAAACATCTCCGTCAGCCTCAAGCTTTTTCATCATTTCAACAGGCTGCAAAAGTGCGTAAAGCATAGCCTTTCTTGTGTTTCTGAGGCCAATAACCCATGCGGCAATTCTGTTGATGGAGGCATCAAAGAAGTCTGTTGCGATGTATGTATTTTGAAGCTTATTCATTCTTACGAGCTCTTCCATAATCGATTTTGTTTCATCATCGAAAGCAACAACGTGGTCGGAATCCCATCTGATAGGACGCGAAACGTGAAGAAGCACAGAATCCGAGAAAGTAAATACAGATGCAAGCTTTGCGGATACAACTTCTGTCGGATGATAGTGACCTGTATCCAAAGTCATAATGATATGGTCTTTGTTTGCTTTCATAACGTATCCCATGCAGAATTCATGTGAGCCGGCTGTAAAGCTTTCCAAACCGATTCCGAAAACCTTTGATTCAATGCCGTCAATAACACCTTCGATATTTTCGGTAGCCTTGAAAATTTGGTCATAGCTGTCTTTGAGTCTCATTCTCGGACCCAAGGTGTCTACCGGAAATTCCTTATCGCCGTCAGGAGTCCAGTGATTGATTACGCACGGCTTTCCTGTTGTTTTGTAGAAATATTCACCGATTTGTCTTGAACGGATACCATGTTCAATCCAGAATTTACGGGTTTCTTCATCTTGTGCGGAAAGCGTACCGTTTTCTGCTTTCGGATGTGAGAAATATGTGGGGTTAAAGTCAAGTCCGATTCCCTTTTCCTTTGCCCAATTTGCCCAGTTTGCGAAATGCTCCGGTGAAATTTCGTTTCTGTCAACAAATTTGTCGGCTTCCTGATAGTTTGCGTGGACATTTACTTTAAGCTCTCCGGGAATAAAGCTCATTGCTTTTTCTATATCCGCTCTGAGCTCTTCACCGTTTCTTGCGGCACCCGGGTAATTTCCCGTTGTTTGGATACCGCCGGTAAGACCGCCATCTTTTTTCTCGAAGCCTTTAACGTCATCACCCTGCCAGCAATGCATGGATATAGGTGTTTTGTCACATATTTCCAGCACTTTATCAACATCGATGCCGTACTGAGCATAATATTCTTTCGCAAGTTCGTAACCTTTTTCAATATCGTACATAGTTACATTCTCCTTTTCTACTATATTAATAACTGTATTATATCACAGTTTTTTTGAATTGTATAGTATATTTTTGTATTTTTTTGGTTTTGTTTTGTTTTTTTTGATAAAATAAATAAAAAAAATTAAAAAAAGGTATTGACAAAATAAAAAAATATGATATAATTAATAA
>CAYMBZ010000007.1:0-42264 GCA_964388835.1 uncultured Lachnospiraceae bacterium | reverse complement strand
GGTTACAAGTATATTCATAACTGCTCCTTAAAATTGAAATCCAATCCCACAAGCTTAATCGCATCGTGAAATTCGCTTACGTTTCCGTCATTCATCATATTTATTTCGTTATTCTTCTTTTCAATATTTCCGCGCCTGAAAAACAATGCATCAATTATCCTCACGCACCACATAAACGGCAGGAGAACAGGTGCTTTTTTCAAAAACGGATATCTTTCGCACATACTCGTATATGGCATAAACAGCTCTTTCAAAATCCTTTTTGAGCGGCTTTGATTTCTGTCGTTCTGTGCTTGCTTTACTGCTTTTGAAATCACATTTTTTTCATAGCTTCCGTAAGTTCCGCCGGAAAACGTCCAGTTTGTTATCATATTTACAGCATTATCCGCCGGGCTTCCGCCGAACCAAGCCTTAAGTGTTTTTATCACATTTACATAGAAATCATACAACATTAGTTTCTTAAGCTCGGCTTCGATATATTCTCGGTTAAGCTGTGGTTTTTTGTTTAAATACACCCACACATCAACGAAATGCTTAAGTCCTATTCCGCTGTCGCGATAATGTTTTGCAAGGTGGGTGAAAATGTATATGAAGCAATCCTCATCGCTCATTTTGTATTCACTGCCGTCCATGTTTTCGGCAAGTCTCCAGCCATCGCCGTAGTAGGCAAAATAGTCCTTGTTATATGATGGGATTAGGCGCTTGTGAAATTCTATATGCAGTACATTTTTTCTATCCCACACATATTCATGGTCGCTTTCGCATACAAAATCATATCCCGATTTCCGCATAAGCTCCTCAATTTGCGGATATTGTTCACCGCGTATCAAAACATCGATATCGCTCATAAAGCGCATGCCGTCCTCTGGATACATATTACGAAGAATAGCGCCTTTTAAAGGCAGAAAATCGATATCAGCATTTTTCAAAAGCTCAAACACCCTTGCCGTTTCGGCATCCTGTCTTGCGGCGTGGGTTATCATTATCATGACGCGTCTTTTTAAGGCAGAACGGTACTCCTCCGGCATAGCGACGCCGGATTTTTGCACGCCGAAAAAGAACATCACATCAAGGCTTTGATTTTTCACAAAGTTCAATGCCCTTTCCCAATCAAAAGCTTTACCAAGAGCTGTCGGCTCATTTGTAAACGCGCTTTTTATAACTGAAAGAATATCCTTTTGAAAGTCATTCATACTGCTTATTTTTCCTCATTTCCCGCAAGCTCGGAGCGAATATAGCTAAGTTCCAAAAGTTTTTTTGCAACCTCGTCTTCGTCCAAAAGCTCGGTATTGTTCGAATTGAATTCACTGAGCGTGTTTCTCTTTTCCTCGCCGCCCTTAAAGTATTTGTCATAGTTAAGGTCGCGTTTATCCGCCGGAACACGGTAAAAATCACCCATATCGATTGCGCCGGCGCACTCCTCATTTGTGAGAAGAGTTTCGTACATTTTTTCGCCATGGCGAATTCCTATCACCTTAATTTCCGACTTATTGTCCCGGTCAAAAAGCTTTTTAACAGCCTTTGCCAGTACCTCTATAGTGCATGCCGGTGCCTTTTGTACCATTATATCGCCGCTTTTTGCATTTTCAAAAGCGAACAGAACCAGCTCCACCGCCTCCTCAAGGGACATTATGAAGCGGGTCATACCGGGCTCGGTAACGGTTATTGGCTCATCTTTTTTGATTTGGTCAATCCAGAGCGGAATAACGCTGCCGCGGCTGCACATCACATTTCCGTACCTTGTACAGCAGATTGTGGTTTTCTCCGGTGCCACCGTTCTTGATTTTGCTACAACCACCTTTTCCATCATCGCCTTTGAAGTTCCCATGGCGTTTACCGGATACGCCGCCTTATCGGTGGACAGGCAGATAACCTTTTTAACCCCCTCATCAATGGCGGCTGTTAAGACATTATCGGTTCCCAAAACGTTTGTTTTCACCGCTTCTACCGGAAAGAATTCGCAGGAGGGCACTTGCTTCAATGCCGCGGCATGAAAGATGTAATCCACGCCGTGCATAGCATTCTTTACGCTTTGCAGGTCGCGTACATCGCCTATGTAAAACTTAATTTTTGCACTCTGCTCGGGATATTTCGCCTGATACTCGTGGCGCATGTCGTCCTGCTTCTTCTCGTCACGCGAGAAAATCCTGATTTCACCTATGTCCGTGTCCAAAAAGCGATTTAACACCGCGTTGCCGAAACTCCCCGTCCCGCCTGTTATCAGTAAGGTTTTATTTTTGAACATTTTTTATCACTCCCATTTTACTTATCTGTCTCCGTACAATCCCAATGTACGTCCTCCGTCTACAACAAGATTTTGTCCTGTAATAAACCTCGCTTTATCGCTTGCAATGAAACATACCGCTTCCGCAACGTCTTCCGCCGTACACATATCATGTAGACAATTTGTCAAAACTATCCTTTCTCTTTCGCTTTCGGTATACTCTTCTCGTTGTACAATTCCCGGCGATATACAGTTTACCGTGATACCTTTCTTTCCCAGTTCAAGTGCCAATGATTTTACAAATCCGAACATTCCGGATTTTGCGGCGGCGTATTCCGAATAGTTTTCCTTTCCCAAAATACCTACCGCACTTGATATAATTATAATGCGCCCTTTTTGCGGCATATATTTTGCCGCCTCCCTTGCACACAGCATAGAGCCGCGCAGATTTATATTCAGCACTTCGTCAATCACCTCTACTGTTTGCTCTGTAAGCGAAGCCATCTTTGCTCTCGCTCCACCGCCGGCACAGCATACCGTTATATCAACTTTTTTATCGGCAAATTCTTTTTTAAAAGCCTTGCTGATTGATTCATCATCCGAAACATCCATAATCATCGGAAATGCGCACAATCCCATTTCACGTATTTCCTTTACAATCCTTCCTACCTTTTCCGAATTTCTGCCCGAAACGTATACATTTGCACCTCTTGCGGCAAGCAATACACAAATAGCGTGTCCAAGCTCACCGTTTCCTCCCGTTACAACGGCATTTTTCCCTTTAATCGGCATATTTTCGTTATCAATAACATAGGCATTGTTTGTTTTATATATAACTCGCGTGAATTTCCTTTTTATATACTTTTTTATGCCTTTCGGAATTAATTTTTTAATAAAACTTTTCATAGACACTCCTATTTTATTATTTTCTTAATTGCTTTTTTCACCTCGGGCGGCATTTTACCTGCAATCTTACCTTTCAAGGTTTGAGGCGTTTTTTCGGCATACGGAGCCAATATTGTTCTTATGCTGTTTGCATCAATCTCTTTATCGGTGAACACCTCAAAAGCTATCGGTTTTTCGCTTCGGTTATCGAAGAACTTTTCTGCGTTTTTGTCAAATTCTTCTTTATTTCTTGCCGAAATATATTCAAATCCTCTGCTTATGACCCAATCTTTTATACCCGCTTCGTGCCGTGCACCGATATGCTCATCCAAAGTGGGAACATTATTAACATTCGGATAGCTATGAAAAATTGCACCTCCGAAATTATTGCAAACCAATATGCGGATATTATTTCCGATATATCTGCTCCACAAGGAATTCATATCATAGAAGAAACTCAAATCTCCTATCAGCAGATAACTCATTTTATTGCTTACATGCGCCTGTCCGACAAAAGAGGACATTGAGCCGTCTATTCCGTTTGCTCCGCGATTGCAAAAGACCTGTATGCCGTTATTTAAAGTAAAATAGTTTGCCAATCTGATACTGTTACTGTTTGCGATATGAAGTAATGAATTTTCCGGAATTTTCTTCATAAATTGCTGAGTTGCATACATCGCGGAATATTCAATCGACACATCATTTAAGCTCCCGTTTATTCCGACACTCTTATGAAACTCGTTCCAGCTGTCGTAATAGTCATGTACGCTATCCTCTGTATCCATTCCTCCAAATCTTTCAAAAAACTTATTTGGCGAACATGCAATAATATCCGGCAAGCACTTAAACGGGTCAGAAACCTCCCCTTTTGCCGAAACATGCCAATGTTCAAAGTCTTTTTTCGAATGTCCTATAATGGATTTAAGCTCACTTACCGAATTTGCGTTCATTGTTATAACAATATCCGGACACAGCTCTTCCCATCGCCGCGCACTCATCATTCTGGACAAAGAAAACGTCGGAACCGCATAATTACATTTCAGATTAGAAAGCAAATCAACCGATATGGCACAGTTATATTTTTCAGCAAAACTTTCAATACTTTTCAGTTCTTCCTCGGTGTGCACCCCATGCTGTCCGTATACTATCAAAGTTTTTGATTTTTTAAGTTTTTCGGCGTATTTTTTCCACTTATCCTCGCTGTCTTCAAGCGTCAACCTTTCTATTTTCCGCACCTCAGGTAATTCTTCCACTTCAAATTTTACAATTCCTTGATGCTCGGGATAATCATTTTCCACAATAAAATTAATATGTACAGGCCCTTTTTCTCCTTGCGTAAGCTCCAAAAATGCTTCATTTACCAATCTGCTACAATACCAAAAATCCTTTTCATCTCTTACATGCGGTAAAGTAATAACTTTCTTACATACATCTTTGTACAAATTTTCCTGTGGAATCATTTGTTCCTCTTGCTGAAACATATAGTAATGATTTCGGTCAGCGGTTAATATTAAAAGTGGAAGCTGTTGATAAAACGCTTCATTTGCCGCCGAAACATAATTTGCGGAAGCTGTCCCCGATGTACAGCATATTGCTACCGGTTCCCTGAGTTGCTCTATCAAGCCGATTGCAAAAAAAGCCGCACTGCGCTCATCTACAATCGAATATGTAGTAAAAAAATCATCGTTTTCAACTGATACAACCAACGGCGTATGCCTTGTTCCCGCTGAAATAACTATATTTTTTACATTATTCTTTTTGAGCAATGCTACAATTATTTCCACATTCTTTAAGTTACTGTACATCGCAAACTCTCCTTTAACGAATTTTTTCTCTCAATGAATTTATTACTTTCAAAATTATTGATTTTGCAAACTCAAATTCTTCGGTTTTTCTGTATGCGGCATAAAAAATTATATTCGGAATTATAACGCACAAAATTGCCGTAACCGCCACATTCAGTATTCCGTCAAATCCCGCCAAATATGATATTCCGAACGTAACCATTCCTGCCGCCGCCGTTACCACAATAAACTTTAAAATCATTCCGTAATATTCGTATGGTTTTATTTTGAAATAGTTTTTGAACAATATATTTGTTCCCCACGGAATATTTATGAATACCGTACAAAACAAAGTCGATAATATTATGCCGTACATCCCTATGTATCTAACCCACCAGATATTGAATATCAAATTCACACACGATGCTATCAGCGGACGAAAACGATCCTCATACCAAAGCCCCGCTGCCTCACGATAAGTAAACGTAATGGTTGTTACTCGTGGCAGGAAAAAATACAAAACCATTAATATCATAATCGGGAAATCAAACATGAGCTTTTCGCCAACCCATACCTTCATAAAAGGTTGGTACAGGCAAAACAGGCAAACAGCACACCAACTGCTCAGCCATCCGTTCAAAAAAGTACACTTTTTAAAATCTTTATAATTTTCTTCCACCGAACTTGTAACCATTTTATTTCCGACACCCGCAGTTATGGAAGTTGTAAGAATAGTCATAAACGCTATTATTGATGTCTGAATATAGTAATAGTTATTGTACACCGCAAGCTGAGTCAATCCCAAAAATGATGATATTACAATCGTATCAACCGAAGAGAATATTACGCTGTAAATTTTAAAAGACATAAGCCCCTTTATACGCCGCTTTATCCCATTTCGCATTTCATGTGAAATCTCTCCGCGACATTCGATTTGGTGAAACATTTTCTTTGCCAGCATCGCATTTGCAAGGTTGTTCATCACCGTCATACACGGACTTACAATAATATACAAATAGTAATTTCCGAATAATATCAGAAGTAAAATTTGCAACAGATTTCCTGCCAGTGAGATAATTGCATTTCGCTTGCTTGCCAAATCATTCCGCTGATACGCGGAAAACAGTGCCGCTTTATATGCATACAAAAAGTAGCTCATTGCCGTACTCATCAAAAATATCAAGTACAAAACATAAATATTTACATCGCTTGGGCAATCGATTTTTACCAAAAATCCGATAAATGGCATAATGGCAAGACCCAGTGCCAAAATTACGATTCCTATTACATGATATACTTTTTTATAAGCGTTCAGCAAGGCGCACACCGTATCCGTATCATCCTCCGCAATCGGCTTATACATACTGAAAACAATTGCTGAACCGAATCCCAACTCTGAAATGCTCAACACCGTAAGTATAGATGAAAATAAGCTGTTTAACCCTAAATATTGTGCACCCAAAACCTTTATAAAAACAGTTCTGCACGCAAAAGGCACGAGCAAAGAGGCGATTTTTTCGATAACACCCCATATCATGTTTCGTGCGGCATTTTTTGTCCTGCTTTCTTTCATCTTAACTCTTCGCCTCCAATGCATTTTTTAAAAAATCAAACGCCTTTTTCTTTTCGTTTTCTATGATTTTGTGCGTATCGCCGTAATCTATATTTAATACGCTTTCCATAGGCTGACCGATGTATCTTCTGTCCTCAAGTTTCAGTTTCGAAAGAAGCGTGTCCAATCTCGAATTCATGGGCGCTTCACCGTCTATTCGTTCAAATACCAAAAACGGCTTTTTCATTATTACGGAAAACACACTGCCGTGGAATGAATCCGTACACATAAACTCACAGTGCTCAATCAGCCATAAAAATTCCGCAGGGCCTGTCGAATACCAGTGTTCTCCTCCGTTTAACTCTTCCAAATGTATTACTCTGCAACCGAGTTTTTCCGCCAACGCTGAGATATATTCGGTATATTCCTTTTCAAGATTTCCCAGAAAGTACGTCAAGATAAATTTCCCCGTACAAAACTTAGGCTGTTTTGAAACCTTTTTCCACTCTTCTGCCGTCAAAAGCAGTGTCGGGTCAAGTACAACCGGAACCTTTTTTCCGGTCAGCTCATAAACAAGCTCTGCGGCTCTTTCTTCACGAACCGAAATGTACTCCATTCCATCAAGGTACCTCGAATATCTTTCTTTTACATCATCATCAAGCGTACTGACTCCGAAGCTTGCCGCATATGCAATGCGATATTTCGTTTCCGCGCCGTATGCAAACAATTCCGGTTTACCGCCATAGAACGGATTCCAAATCTGATCGCTTCCGCAAACGTAATATGTTCCTTTATCATATTCAAATCCGTACTTCTTTTTCTTCACCTTTATGTGTCGATAAAAATTCTCATAAAGATGATCCTTACGTCGCTTTAGAACATCCATTTTTAAAGCAGAATATTTTATCTTTTTCAAGTATCTGATTATATTTCTCTTTACAGAATATGTTCTGAGACAAATCAATTTACTTCTGCCGATTTTATTCAATACAGCATGCATCGCATACGCCTGAAGAGTGTTTCCAAAATTATATCTTACGTTTTCCCAATAAAGTGTCACATTTTGTATTTTTTTTGATACGAATTTCATAACCGTTCTTGCCTCCAAAAGATTGAATATTCCTGCAATTATCACACTCAATTCAATATGATTCGTTTTATCTTTTTTAACGGTTTATAGATTTTTGTAGCACTTACCATTTCTAATGCCCTACATCTCATTCTGTATTTTCTCGTCCTTTTTTTAAAGTTACGGCAAAATTTTTTTCTATCACATACAACAGTTTCCGCTTTGTTTCTTAGCCCTTCTGAATAAGCGATATTTCCTTTCAAAAAATCTACCAGGCTGTCTGTAATTCTTTTATATTTATCCATACTTCCAAAAGAAATAATATCCTCCAATTGCAGTATTCTCATTTGAACTCTCAAATCCCACGCTTCTTTTTCGGCCTGCGGATAATTACTCTTGATAAATTCATATGTCTTATCCGCAGTTTCAAGTGATATTAAATACTTCTCATTATAACCGTTTCGTTCACTGCTTCCTTTACGCTGAAAATAAAAGTATTTTGCTTCCGTCAGGCATACCGTTTTTTTTGATTTCGCCAAAAGCTTATACATTACAGCTTCGTCTTCACGAAAACATGCGGGAAAGCGTATATCCTCCCATATCCTTTTGCTGTACAATTTGTTCCATGGTGCAAATCCCAGTTTTATTTTACAATGTGCTTTTATTGTCTGCACCGTATCCAAAGTTTCCGTTTTATGAGCTCGGAACATGGTTCCGTATTGGATTATTCTTTTATTTACAATTGTACCGAATACAGCGCCGCACACGGCTATGTCCGCATTATACGTATCTATAGCGCCGTATAAATACTCATACATATCTTCAAAAATCCAATCATCGCTGTCCACAAAGCCGATGTATTCACCGTTTGCAATATCAAGTGCCGCGTTTCTTGCCGTAGCCTGTCCGCCATTGTCTTTATGTATAACCTTAATTCTGTTGTCCTTTTTTGCGTACTCGTCACAGATTTTCCCGCTATTATCCGGAGACCCGTCATCCACAAGAATGATTTCAAGATTTTGATATGTCTGATTTATTATGCTTTCTATACATCTCGGCAGATACTTTTCAACCTTATACACCGGCACTATTACTGTAATTAATGGATTCATTTTCGATTCTCCCTTACTTTTTTCGACATTTTTTGTATACATACGGAACATATACCGCCAAAACAGTTTTTACCTTTTCCCTGATTGTGAATTTATTACAAATATACGCAATCGTATTTTTAAGCAAAATCCCTCTCAACTGTTTATATTCATCATTCAGTTTTTTAGCCAAATCGCCGTCTATTATCCCGGTATGCAAATATGCAATATTGTGCAGATAAAAGTACGATATTTCCTTTGTCAATTCGGGATATTTATGCATCAATTCTTTGCGTACAGTGTTGTTTATTTCAAGCAAATCCAAATTCTTTACCGAAAAATCCGATGTAGTTATGCTGTTTTCTCTATGGAAATAATAATATTTAGGCTTTCCTATATGAATAATTTTTTTTGTTTTTTCCATTATCCTAAAGGCTATTGCAATATCTTCATTAATCTTGCCTAACGGGTATCTGATATTGTCAAACAAGCTCTTATGATAAAGCTTATCACATGCCGCCGAATCCATCCCATTCCAAGTCAGAGCTCTCGCTATTGCCGCTTTGCTGTCCATTAAACACGGTTCTTTCAACACAAAAAGTTCGCTCGTAGGCTTGTTCTCATACACATTATATCTTCCGCAGCATGCCATATCAGCACCCGATGCTGTTATCTGCATATACATTTCTTCATACATGTCCGCTTCAATCCAATCATCGCTGTCCACAAAGCCGATGTATTCGCCGTTTGCAACATCAAGTGCCGCATTTCTTGCAGATGATAACCCACCGTTTTCTTTATGTATAACCTTAATTCTGCCGTCCTTTTTTGCGTACTCGTCACAGATTTTTCCGCACTCGTCAGGCGAACCGTCATCCACAAGAATAATTTCAAGATTTTGATAGGTCTGATTTATTATGCTGTCAATGCACCTTGGTAGGTATTTTTCAACCTTATACACCGGCACTATGACCGTAATTAAATCATCAAAATTTTTCATAAAGCTCTACATACTCCTTAAATTTATCGTTCATATCAAACTTTTCCGCACGCGCTCTGCATGCACGCGCGCTGTATTGGCGATATTGACATATCTCAACTATGGCACTTTTTAATGCCTCCGCCGTATTTTCTTTTGCTGTAATACCGCAGGTGTCATCTATTATCTCCGGGCTTCCGCCGGTATCGAAAGTGACAACCGGGGTTCCGCAGGCTAAGCTCTCGATATTGACGGTAGGAAAATTATCCTCCCTTGTTGGGTTCACAAAAACATCTGCCGCGGAATAAATCTCCGCAAGCGCACCGCAGTTTGATGTTCTGGGAATTCCGATTACATTTTTCGGCAGTTCTTCCCGTTGTGTTTCGCTTACCCCGACAAGCACAACCGCATAATTATCGTCTATCATGTCCGCAAGCTTTAAGAATACGTCAAAGCCTTTTCGCTCGCTCCACGGAGATGCCACACCCAAAATGATATGCCTATCCGCAAGATTGTACTTTTTTCTGAAATCGCTTTCTTTTCGGCAAAATACCGACAAGTCAATTCCGTTATTTATTACCTTTACGGGATATTCTTTTAAAAATGAGCGCCTAACCAATTCCGCCAGCCATTCGGACGGCGTGACAATCGTCATGTTGTCAACTTGCGTAAACCACCTTTTTTTCAACCGATACATTATTTTTGTTCGGTCAAACAGGCTTGCGGGGTACTTTTTGTACTGCCGGCACTCAAAACATCCGTCCCGCCACTTTTCGCAATCCGCCATCGTAAAATACGGACACTGACCGGTGAAAGACCAGCAATCATGCAAAGTCCAAACGGTTTTTATCCCGCGCTTTTTAATATATGAAAAAAGCATGGGCAGATTTATGTAGCTGTTATGCAGATTGTGCAGGTGAATAATGTCTGCCGATATTCCATCAAGCTTCTTTAAAATCTTGTATGTGGACAACACCGAAAAACATCCGTTAAATCCCGTTGCATAGGACATCAGCAGATGTAAATTCCGTGTAAATACATTACCCGTTAGAATGCTGTTTTTTACATCCTTTTTCAGATTGGAACGGCTTTTCGGAAAAACAGTATATGCTGTGTGACCGCTGTCCTCCGCCGTTTTTGCAATATTCAGCATAATCCCGCCTGTACTGCCGAAATTACAACTGTTAATCTGCAGTATCTTCATCGGTAGCCTCCTTTTTTACCTTTAGCTCGTACCGTGCACTGCTCAAAAGTCCCATAATCAGCCAAAGATGCCACGAAGTCCAAAATTGATCACTGAAAAATCCGCGCGGAAAAGCTATAATTGACATCATTGCAATAATCTGAGTTCTCGCAGAATTCGGGAACTTCACCGCGTTTTTTATCAACTTTACGGCAAGTATCAGCATGAACAAGGTTCCGAATATGTATCCCATGTTAGCCCATATATCTATATATAAGCTGTGTGCAAGTCCCACCGTTTTTTCGCCGCCGAAAGCCCCAAGTCCCAATATCGGCGACTCTTTCAGTGCATTAAATATTCCGTTATGGTACTGTTCTCTTCCGGTGTCGGATATCATATTTCCGTCAATAAACATGCTAAAAGTTCGGCTTGACAAGCCCGCTCCTGTCAACAATTCAGATATTAGGTTAATAATACTGTCTCCGAAAAGAACTATGAGGCACAGCACAATAATTTCAACAATAAATAAAATCAATCCGCTTCCCGAGCTTTTGTTTTGCCATTGATAGTACATTATAAGCACAGCGATACTCACCAGTGGTCCGCGTGATCCGCCCACAATAATAAAAAATGTCGTTAACACAAAAAACAGTAAATCTGTCTTTTTACGTTCTTTTATGTACTTAAACATTAAAACCGTACAAAGCAGAAGCATGTGATATCCAAACGACATACTGTATCCGCCTTTTGCCGCATCTCCCGGATCAAATATATACAGCGCAAACGAAACTGCCGCAACCAGAAAAACAATTCTTACAACCTTGAATAAATATTCAAGGATATAATCCGCACTCTCCAACATCGTTGCCGCGTAAAAAAGCGGCAAGGAGTACGCAATAAAAGTATTTCTGTTTTCTATTACATAATTATACGGAAAGGTCGTACTGGAAAATAACCTCGGGTCTGCCCATTTTGATATAATCCACCACATTGCTATTAATCCCACTGTCCTTAAAAATGCTGCGTTCAAGCCGTTTTTGAAGATGGCTCTTGCATATAAAGCAAATACCGTTACCATTGCCAAGTTGTTAAGCAAGCTGTTTATGTTATACAGATTACTTGTCGACACAAGCATATTTTTACACTGCATAAAGCAAATATGAAATACAACTATCGCCGATAGCTCCTTTTGAGCTTTTATTTTTTTCTCCACTTTTACTACTCCCGATTATATGCCATTTATATTCTGTCACTTTTTCTTACATATTTCTTTCAAAATTTTTATAACCTTACCCGCCTGAACCTCGGAATTCTTTTCGGTTTCAACGAACCTTTTCGCACGCTCCGCCTTTTCCTTAAGCTCGGCATATTCGGTATTCATAAGCCGCAATATCGCATCCGCTATACCGTCCGCGGTTTCATCTTCTATCAAATTCACATATTCCGAATATTCCTCCGGCATGCTCGGTAGCTTTGTAAACAGTACCGGTGTGCCGGTTTTCATATACTCGATATTTTTTGACGGAAAGGAATATTTTGTGTATTCCTCACAGGACAGCCGCGGATTTACCAGCAAATGCGCACGCATTTCCTCTTTTACACAAATGTCATTCGGCACCGAACCGCAGAATTTTATGCAAGGGTTCTCGCTCTCAAGCCTTTTCAGTTCCTCTTCCATTTCTCCCGCTCCGAACAGCTTTAAAACCACATTTTCGCATTCAAGTTTAATTACCGCTTCGGCAAGGGCTCCGATATTGTATTTTCTCACTAAAGCGCCGGCGTACATTACGGTGAATGTTTCGTTTTTCTCCGCGCTTTTAGGCAAAAATTTTCCGCAAATCCCCTCTACTATGCAGTATTTTTTGTTTCCCATCGGGATAACGTCCCTCATCTGCTCGGACAACAGAACATAAGCGTCGTATTTTGAAAGCATAAAGCGTGACACAATGTCCGCCGTCTTGCTTATCAAATTCATATTCCGCCGCTTTGTTGATCTGTATCCCGGAACATCGGTTACTACGGCAGTAATCTTAATTCCATGCAGTTTGCAGAATAAAATTCCCGCCGCCGCTCGGGAAATTCTGAGGCAGTTGCAGACAGCCGCACGCTCTCCCGATACCGATTTGCTCCACTTTTTCATTTCTTTCCACGTTTTTATGAAAAGCTTGATGTGCTTTTTCATGCCCGAATCCGCATGATAATATGCGCATTTATATACACTTTCCGCACCGCCGGTGTTGGTTCCGGAAGATACGGTGGAAACAGCGGAAACACCGCATCCGTTTTTCACAAATCCCTCAAGCAGTGCATTGTAAAAAACATTTGCTGCATTATCGCATAAACCTTTTAACTCCGCATAGTTTCTGTTCATTAGTTCCTGCGGAATTATTTGTCCCACAAAAAATATATTCATCCTGTATAATCCTCACTCCGAACTATTTATTTACAATTTTCTTGTAAATGTCATAATACTGCTCCGCAAGGCGCGACCAATCAAATCTTAATGCGCCTTTTACGCAGTTTTTGGATATTTCATCGTAATTTTCCGTAATTTTAAGCACCGCATCGGCGATTTCCTCGGCAGAGCCGCACCTTACGGCATATCCCGCATATCCCTCCGGAAACTGACCGTCAAAGCCCTGCCCCTTTGAATAAATTATCGGCATACCCTGAGACATTGCCTCCGCATACACCAATCCGAATGTCTCGGAAACCGATGCCATAACGAATATATCGTTTTTGGCATACATTTTTATAAGCTCTTCTTTCGACATCGCCGGAATACAAGTTGTATACGGGTCTGACTTGATTTTTTCAAAAAGCCTTTTATCTTTCGCCGTTCCCACAACGGTTAATGAGACATTATAACCGCTATCCCGCAGTATTTTTACCGCTTTTTGCGCTATCGGGATATTTTTTATTCTAATAATTCTCCCCGCGTACATCAGCTTGATATCCTTGCTGTGAGCTTTTTCCTTTTGCTTAGTATTTTTCAGCCAAAAATCATCTATTCCGTTTGGCATAATATATGTTTTTGCTTCGATTTCGCTTTTTAATTTTTTCGGAACATATTTATCAAATACTTCTCTTTTATGCATTTCGGACAGAAAAAACACTGCGGAAGCATTGCGCATAATTTCTATTCCCCTCCCCCGCAAGTGAGGTCTGAGTTTGAAAAAGGCATTTACATCGGTAGCTCTAACCGCTGTAACATAGGGTACACCGTACTCCTTTGACAATTCCATTGCGCTGTTTCCGTCGGTAAAAAGAGTGTATGAATGAATACAATCAAAATCTGAAATATCATACAGTTTTTTTATACTGTTAATTATTTTCGATTGCTTGTACAAGAAAAACAGCCTGTCCCATTTTTTAAAACATTCCGTAACCGTCACATTTGAATCCGGATTAACAATTGATCTGCCGGCATCATATATGGGGGATACCACTTCATTATCCTCATTATATTCCGCCAATGCTCTGATCATATTTTGATGTAATTTTGATAAAAGATAAAGCCCGTTAATGTGTAATATCTTCATTGCATTTTCTCCCAACTTATTAAGAGTTATACCGTTTCTCACAAACATTTTTGCTTAATCTCTGAAGTATATATCTCGCGTGTACAGCTTTTTCGATACATCTTCCAACTCTTCACCGTACCTGTTTGCTATAATCACATCGGCAATCTCTTTAAAATTATCCAAATCCGAAATGACTTTGTTTCCGTCAACTTCTGCGGCAGACAGTGACGGCTCGTAAATCACAACGGAAATGCCTCTTTCCTTTATATGATTTATAACATCTTGTATTGCCGCCTTGCGGAAGTTATCCGAACCGGATTTCATTGTTAAACGATAAATCCCCACAACTTTGGGTTTTTTTTCCAAAATTCTTTCCGCTATATATTTTTTTCTCGTTACATTTGCATCTACAATAGCGCCTATCAAATTGCTCGGAATCCCGGCAAAATTTGCATTAAGCTGTTTTGTATCCTTGGGCAAGCAATATCCGCCGTAGCCGAAAGACGGATTATTGTAATAATTTCCGATTCTCGGGTCAAGACTTACTCCCTCGATTATCTGTTTCGAATCAAGTCCGCGTTGCTCCGCAAACGCATCAAGCTCATTAAAATACGAAACTCTCATTGCAAGATATGTATTGGCAAAAAGTTTTACCGCCTCAGCTTCGGTAGTATCCGTAAATAGTATCGGAGCCTCTTTTTTAATCGCTCCCTCTGCCAACAGACTTGCAAACATCTTTGCTTTTTCTTCCATTTCGGAATTGTTGTTGTCATATCCCACTATTATGCGTGACGGGTACAGGTTATCATAAAGCGCTTTTCCCTCACGCAGAAATTCCGGCGAAAAAAGTATATTTTTATTATTGAACTTTTCTATCATTAATTTTGTGAAGCCTATAGGAATGGTTGACTTTATCACAATTACAGCATCTTTATTTACCGTCGTTACCGTTTCAATTACACTTTCAACCGTTGAAGTGTCAAAACTGTTTTTTTCATCATCGTAGTTGGTAGGTGTCGATATAATCACATAATCCGAAGTTTTATATGCGCTCTCCACATCAGTTGTTACACAAAGGTGCAAGTCTTTTTTTAGATATTTTTCTATTTCGGCATCCGCTATCGGAGAAATCCCTCTGCTTATTTTATCAAGTTTTTCCTCCACTACATCATAAGCGATAACTTCATTATGCTGTGACAAAAGCACTGCATTCGATAAACCGACATATCCCATTCCACAAACCGTAATCTTCATTTAACTTCCTCCCGCATTAAAATCTTTTTTCGTATTTCCACTTTTTATAAACACCCCAAAACATATTATGTGCTGTCAAAATCAAACTGACAAAAGGATTCCTTTTGTCACCATCTCGATACAATATATAATGCGACTTTATCAATTTTTTGTAACTGCTATTTGATATCGAACCGGAACGCTTTCTGTATAAGCCCAGAAACTCATTCAGCAAAAAGCACTCGGCATGCGCCGACACCTTAAGCCACATCGCATAATCATTATTCTTTTTTAAATCGGCAATTTGAACAACCCCCACAGCCTCTCTGTTATACATCACAGTAAGGCATCCTTGCCAACAATATTCGTACATTCTGTATTTTCCGATTTTTCGCGGACCTGTAACGAGCTTCATTATTTTTTGTGAGCTCTCGTCCATTACCTCATAGTTCGTGTACGAAAAATCGTATCCGTTATCCTCCATAAATTCTATCTGCTTTTCCAGTTTATCCGGCATCCACAAATCGTCACTGTCCAAAAAAGCAATCCACTTTCCGCGCGCTTCGCGAAGAGCGCGGTTTCGCGATACCGCCGCACCGCTGTTTCTATCATTCTTGATATATCTAATCCGCGTATCGCTCAAAAATTCCGATACCGCCTCATCGGTATTGTCGGTTGAGCAATCATCTACAATAATCAACTCCCACGCGGTATATGTCTGCGCAAGAATGCTCTCTATACTCTGCTTTATATATTGTGCCGTATTGTATGACGGCATAACGATTGATACCAAATCATTCATAAATAAACCTCTTTAATCAGATATGCCGCGGCATATCTCTTCCATTTTCAGTACGCCGTTGATTTTGTGAATTACCCCCACTTGCCCGAACTTTCTCAATATTCCGCGAAACGGAAACAATAATTTCACTATCGGCGCTATTTTCGGATTATACGCGACGTGCAGTACGCAATATGCCTTTCGAAATTCAAAGTATTTTTCCAAAAAATTCTGAAAATTGGTTTCGTGACTAATACTTCTTGCACCGTCACAAATAATTCCGCCTACCTTTAAAAAGTCCGAATAATGCAAAAACATTTCGTTGACCAGTGCGGCATTAATCGCGTATTTTTCATATTCCGGAACTGTTTTCAAAACAACGAAATCCATATGCGCCTCATCCTTTATGGTAAGCAACGCATATCCTTTAAGTTCGCCCGTTTCCTTGAAGAAAGCTCCGAAAACCGTATATCTGCTCCAATCATCAATATCGGAAAGAAATACTTCTTTATCAACGCTTGGGCGATATTTCTGAGGATATGCCGAAAATGCCGCAACCTGAATATTATACAGTTCTTCTTTATATTCCCGAGGATCTATCACGCCCACATCGAAATTCTTAATACCTTTGTTTATTTCATATCGGCGCTTTGCTTTCAGCTTTGATATATCAAAAGGCTCGTCCTTTATAACATACCACCATCCGGTCTCGTATCCGCAATCAAAATCCGTCCCCCCCGAATATTTGGGTGTATACCGGGAAGCTTTTCACTTTGTATTCACATTCCGCATCGGAACATTTATTTTCCGCGTCATCATACACATATATGTAATGCATATCGCTCCCCTTATCTGTTCAGCAAAAGCACTTTTGCCTCTTCCTGTTTTGCTTCATAGCAGGCGCGGTCAATTTTGCCGCTCATTAATTGCCATTCGCCGTAATCCACATCCGAGGCGGTGCCCTCGCGTACCACATCACTGCGCATTATCATTTTTTCGATTGTTTTCAAAATTATTTTTACATCTTTATCAAATGTAATGCCGCTGTTTATGTATTTCAAATCGTATTCTATTTTCTGCTCCCAAGAGATATTGTTTCTGCCGTTTATCTGAGCAAGCCCCGTAAGTCCCGGGCGAACATCATGCCTTTTTCTCTGTTCCCGCGTCATAAACACCATATCGCGCACCAACTGCGGGCGCGGTCCCACAACGCTCATATCCCCTTTTAATATATTTATCGCCTCGGGGAACTCGTCAAGGCTCGTCGCACGCAAAAATCTGCCGTACCTGTTCAATCGAACTTCGTCCGGCAGTAAGCTTCCGTCAGCTCCGCGCCTGTTATCCATGGTACGGAATTTTATCAAGTTGAAAATATGCTCACTTCCGTTTTTGTTCATCCCCGGTCTGGGCTGAACAAAGAATGGATTTCCGCGCATTGCCACCGCGCCCGCAATGACAAGAAGCAGAAAAAGCGGTGATAATACCGACAATGCCAACAGAGAAAGTATTATGTCCATACCTCTTTTAAAATATTTTTCGTACATAAGCAAATAACTCCCTTACTCAAAGCAGTGCGCTATTATTTCTATAATTTTGTCCTGCTCCTCGGGTGTCATTTTATTGTCACTTGGCAGACATAATCCCCTCTCAAAGATATCCGCTCCGACATCGGTTCCGCCACCGGCTATATACGCATTTGTCCGTGCTCTTCCGTTCCCCTCTGCCGTTACAAAGGGATTGTTCCGGTAAATCGGTTGCATATGCATGGGCTTCCATATAGGTCTGCCCTCGGCATTGCATTTTGCGAGAGCTTCCAAAATTTCGGTAGGACAGGATTTTCCCACTTCGGATATGTAAAGTGCCTCCCTTTCACCGCGCACCTGACGGCACATGGCATCTTTATCGATAATCGCGCAGGAAAGCCAGAAATTCGGCTCACAAGCCGTTTCATCATAAGGATTCATTTTAATGGGCAAATCTTTAAATCCCTTTTTATACCTCATGTAAATTTCTTTCTTACGGGCTATATGCTCCTCAAGATAAGGCATCTGACCGCGCACCACTCCAGCAATAACATTACTCATGCGGTAGTTATATCCCAGTTCCTCATGCTGATACCATGGTGCTGCCTCGCGCGATTGAGTTGACCATTTGCGCACTTTTTCAGCCTCCGCAGCACTTTGTGTCAACAGCATACCGCCGGATGAACCGGTTATTATTTTATTGCCGTTAAAGCTGATAACTCCGATATCCCCGAACAATCCGGTCTGTCTGCCCTTATATTCCGCGCCGAAAGATTCCGCCGCGTCCTCAATTATTCTCGCACCGTGCTTTTTGCAGATTTCGCGGATTTTATCCAGCTTGCCCGGCGTGCCATACAAATTTACCACAACAACGAGCTTGGTATCCGGATATATTTCAAACGCTTTCTCCAACGCTTTCGGGCACATATTCCAGGTATCGTACTCGGTATCGATAAATACCGGAACACCGCCCTCATACACTATCGGGTTTACGGTAGCATCAAAAGTCATATCGGTGCAAAACACTCTGTCGCCGCTTTTTACTCCGCAAAGCTTCATCGCCATATGCAGTGCGGCGGTTCCGCTTGACAGCGCGACGGCATGCGCACATCCGGTTTTTTCGCACACCATTCTCTCTGCCTCATTTATGTTTTCGCCCACCGTGGACATCCAGTTTGTATCAAATGCTTCTTTCATAAACTTAAGCTCATCGCCATGCATAGTCGGTGATGATAAGTAAATCTTTTTTTCAAATGGTTCCATTTGACATTTCTCCGTAAAAATTTATTTTTAATTTTGCATAATAAATATACGTGATATTTTTGAATTCATTATAGAATCGGTGCAGAACTTAGTTGCTGTATTTTAGCTAAATTGTATCAAACGATACAGCTAAACCAACTTCTTCTTTAACTCGCCGATAGGCGAATTTAGCTAATTTCAAGCTTTGCTTGAAATTATTATAGCACACTCATTTTTAAAAGTCAATAAAATAACTGCTCAAATTCCGTATTGCATTTGACTTTTCACATAATATATGGTATCATAATAAAAATGAGAAAGCGAGGCGGAATATGCGAATTTTGGGAATAGACTTCGGCGATGCGCGTGTAGGCATTGCTGTCAGTGATATTATGGGCTGGACCGCGCAAGGCGTTGGCACCGTAAAAAACCGTGGAATACACCGCCTTATCGAGGATATTTCAAAAATTCTTGAAGAATACAAGCCGGAGAAAATTGTCATCGGTCTGCCGAAGAACATGGACGGCTCACTCGGTTTCCGTGCAGATGCCACATACGAATTTGCGGATGCGCTCAAAGAAGTTTTTTCGGGAGAAATCGTGTTTTGGGACGAAAGACTCACCACCGTCGGTGCATCGCGTTTTTTGAACGAAACGAATACACGCGGTAAAAACAGAAAAAGCGTAATCGATACGGTTTCTGCATGTCTCATTTTAGAGGGATATTTAAACAGTTTAAAAAACAGTTGACAAATCCCGCATATTTATATTACAATAGTTATGCGGTATAAATTCAGCTTTTTTTAATACACTAAATACAGTAAGGAGAACAAAATGGACGAAAATATTTTAATTCTTGAAGATGAAAACGGAAATCCGTGCGAATTCATGGTAATCAACGTTTACGAATTTAACGGCGCAACCTATTTTGCGATGGTTGAGGTCATCGAGGGAAGCACCGAGGAATCCGACGAAGTTGTCATCATGCGCGTTGAGGGCGAGGGTGATGATGCCGAACTCGTTATGGTTGAGGATGAAAACGAACTTCAAGCGGCATTTGACGAATTTCTGCGCATTGAAGAAGCGGAATATTCCGAAGAATAATTTTTTTAAAAACTATTGCAATACTTAAAAATCTGTGATATTATATATACAGTTAAACACCCTGCAATTCACGTATAGAGCCTACATTTTTTACCAACACTTCTTATACGGGATTTCGGCTCTTTTTGCGGCATATACGCCTCCTTTCCTTTTGGACTGCCAGTGGACATATAATGCAAAAAGGAGATAACCCACCTGCTTTATGCAGGTAAGAAATCGGGTCTTGTCTACGGTCTGTGTGGGGTTTTTTATTGCAACGATTCGCTGTAGGGCTATTCCTTACAGCGTTTTTTGTTTCATATGCCAGATTAAGCGGAATAATTTTCTCTCCCGGTTGCATTTATTATGTAAACCGCATATTATGTATCGAACAATTTTTACAGCATAAGTCCGGGAGGTGAAAATAATGCATTCCGCATTGTCTGTCGTAAACCACAGCGGCAAGCCCATATCCGTTTATGCGGACGGCGAACGGCTTTTTTCCGATATTCCCGGTGGAAGTACCACGCGTTTTAAAAGCACCTCCGCCGGCAGTATCGGAATACACATATTGAGCGGCAGTGAAAAAAAGCTCTTCGACCTTTGGTTGCCATTTAATCCAAAAAAGCGGCATACTCTTGAAATATACCCCACATTCTGTATATTCATATAAGCTCTGCACTGCGAATTTTTTCCAAAACTTTTTTTTCGATTCTGGAAACCTGCACCTGCGAAACTCCTATAACAGGTGCGATTTCCTGCTGTGTTTTGCCCTTAAAATACCTCAAAACCAATATTTGCCGCTCCCTTTTGTCCAACTTGTCCAAAATATTTTTCACAGCTATTTTGTCAACTATTCTTTCCTCATCATCACAGCTTTTCAAAAGTCCCGAAAGCTCCCCGCCGCCATCCGAAAAAGTCTCGCGGTTTATCGAATCGGGAACCGCCGTTGCTTCAAATGCTTCAACAAGTTCCTCCGTGCTTATCCCGCAACGATTTGAAATTTCCTCAAGCGTAGGCTCTCTGCCGAGAATTATCGTCAGCTCCTCCCTCGCCACGGCGCCTTTGCGCGAATTCATTTTAATGTTTCTGCTTACTTTAATGAGCCCGTCATCCCGCAAAAATCTCCTTATTTCACCTATAATCATCGGCACCGCATATGTAGAAAATTTAACGCCGAATGAGGTATCAAAATTATCTATCGCTTTCAAAAGTCCCACACTTCCGGTTTGGGCAAGGTCGTCCGCTTCCGCTCCGCTTAAAGCAAATCTTTTGACTATATTCCACACAAGTCCCATATTCTCCTCGCAAAGTTTGTCTCTCGCCAATTTATCGCCGTTTTTATATCTTATCAGAAGCTCAGTGTTTTTATCCATAACCTATCGTTCCCGTCCTATTAAAGCTCTATGGTTTTGCTCATTTTAACGCGTGTCCCCTCACCTCTTCGACTTTTAACCTCCACTCTGTCCATGAAACTTTCCATAATGGAAAACCCCATCCCCGAGCGTTCGCAATCAGGCTTTCCGGTATAAAGCGGTTCGCGCGCTTTTTTCACATCTTCGATTCCCCAGCCGTCATCCGATATGATAAATTCGACCGTCTTCCCAAAAATCCGACCCTCAAGCCGTACCATTCCGACGGAATTTTCATACCCGTGTATTATGGCATTGGTCACCGCCTCGGACACCGCCGTCTTTATCTCCGCCAGCTCCGCCGCCGTAGGATTCAAAACAGCGGCAAAAGCCGCGGCGGTAACTCTCGCAAAGCTTTCATTCTCGGATTTATTTAAAAATTCCAGACACATTACATTATCCACCTTGCTTTTCTCCTTTCTGCTTATCAAGTATTCTCATCGCCTTTTCATATGTAGGCGCAAGCTTGATAATTTTATCTATACCCGACATCTCCATAATGCGCAGTATCTGTGCATTGATACCGTATGCCGCAACAGTTCCTCCGAGTGTACGTGCTTTTTTGTACCTCCCCATTATCACTCCGATTCCGGATGAATCCATAAATGTTACTCCCGAAAAATCAAACACAATGCTTATTGCATTGCTGGAGCGCATTTTTTCGTCTGCCTCTTCCTTTATCTTTGCCGCCATATGGTGGTCAAGCTCTCCGCTTATCTTCACCAAAATCGCTTTTTTCTCTCCAAGCAGCTTAATTTCCAATTTAAAATCCTCCTTCGTTTCTTGCTGAATTTCACTCTGCCGTTACACAGTTTCCATACGGCTCACCGAAACCTCATATGCGGTTTTTTCCACAGCCTCATCCTCAGATATATGCTTTTGATACACGCGGGATTGTATTCTTCCCCAAACCTTGATGTTATCCCCCACATTTATATTTTTGCAGTAGCGCGCATTTCTTCCCCAGGCTATAACGGGAATGTAATCCGATTTGTTGTAGCTTCGGTTCACCGCCAGCAAAAGGTCTGTAATCTCCCTGCCGAACGGCGTTGTGCGATAAACCGGCGCCTTGCATATAAAGCCGTTAAGATAGAGCGAGTTCGGATTTTTTTCTTCTGTTTCCTCCGCATAGGACAGGTCTTTTGCAAACACCGTCAAAACAAGGCGATTTCCGCCGTTTTCATAGCTGTTGTATGAACGAAATTGACCGTATACCTCAATAGCATCTCCCACATTAATCGGCATATCCGCCATAAGCCTATCGGACACCATAATCCTGATATTGTCGCATATTCCCGAAAGGCGCGGTATTTTGAGCGTGAATGTGTAAAATTTTTCGCCGTAAATTTCATGGCTGAATTCCGGCTCGTCAATAACCGTACCTATTACCTCCGCCCGATTGTTGGCAATGTAGTTTTCCATTTTCAATTCCTCCTCACTTCATAGATTATATTTATTCACCGACATTAAAGAATATTACCGATTTACTTGACAAATATGAAAAAAAATGAGATAATGTATTTTGAATTATTATGTTTACTATTCAGGAGGGAAACCAATGGAGGACAACAAAAATATCGCAAAAACCTATAATCCGTCCGAATTTGAGGATAAGTTATATAAAACTTGGGTGGAAAAAGGTTATTTTCATGCAGATTCTGACTCGGACAAGGAGCCTTTTACCATAGTTATACCGCCCCCGAATGTTACGGGACAGCTTCACATGGGACACGCTCTCGACGAAACACTTCAGGATATTCTTATAAGATACAAAAGAATGCAGGGCTACAATGCCCTTTGGATTCCGGGAACCGACCACGCCGGAATCGCCACACAAATCAAAGTTGAAGAAAATCTCCGCGTAAATGAGGGGCTCACAAGATATGACCTCGGCAGAGAGGCTTTTTTGGATCGCGTGTGGGATTGGAAAAAGCATTTCGGTGACAGGATTATCAATCAGCTGAAAAAAATCGGCTCTTCCTGTGATTGGGACAGAGAACGCTTCACCATGGATGAGGGTTGCTCAAAAGCGGTTCGCGAGGTATTTGTAAATCTTTATAACAAAGGTCTTATTTATCAGGGCTCAAGAATTATCAACTGGTGTCCGCATTGCATAACCGCTCTTTCAGATGCCGAAGTTGAACATGAGGAACAAGCGGGACATTTCTGGCACATAAAATATCCGATTAAAGACAGTGATGATTTTGTCATAATCGCCACAACCCGACCGGAAACTTTATTCGGTGATACTGCCGTTGCGGTAAATCCCGAGGATGAGAGATACACAAATCTCGTCGGCAAGAGCTTGATTCTTCCCCTTGTCGGCCGTGAAATTCCGGTTATTGCGGATGGATATGTTGACAAGGAATTCGGTACGGGCTGTGTTAAAATCACCCCTGCACACGACCCCAACGACTTTGAAGTGGGCATGCGCCATAATCTTGAACAAATTAAGGTTTTAAATGACGATGCAACAATGAATTCTTATGCCGGAAAATACGAGGGCATGGACAGATATGAGTGCCGAAAAGCAATGATTTCAGACCTTGAAACTCTCGGACTTTTGGTAAAAACCGAGGAGCACTCCCATAACGTGGGTACCTGCTACCGTTGCGGAACCACTGTTGAACCGATTATATCCAAGCAGTGGTTTGTAAAAATGAAAGCACTGGCAGAGCCGGCAATCAAAGCAGTAAAAGATGGGGACACAAAATTTGTTCCCGAGCGTTTCTCAAAAACATATATGAATTGGATGGAAAACGTATTCGATTGGTGCATCTCCCGTCAGCTTTGGTGGGGACACAGAATTCCGGCATTTTACTGTCAGGAGTGCGGTGAAACCATGGTTTCAAAGGAAGATATTACCGTTTGCCCGCACTGTGGCGGAAAAGTTAAGCAGGATGAGGATGTTTTGGATACATGGTTCTCATCAGCTCTTTGGCCGTTTTCAACGCTCGGCTGGCCGGATAAAACAAAGGACCTTGATTGTTTCTATCCTACCAGCGTACTTGTAACGGGCTACGATATCATATTCTTCTGGGTTTCGAGAATGATTTTCTCCGCACTTGAACATACCGGAAAAGCTCCGTTCAAGCACGTATTCATTCACGGTCTTGTCCGCGATTCTCAGGGACGTAAGATGTCAAAATCACTGGGCAACGGAATTGACCCGCTTGAAATAATCGATAAATACGGTGCCGACGCGCTCCGCTTCACTCTCGCAACCGGAAATGCTCCCGGAAACGATATGCGTTTTTATATAGAGCGTGTTGAAGCAAGCCGTAACTTTGCAAACAAAATCTGGAACGCATCGCGCTTTACGCTTATGAATCTTGACATTACCGAGAACAAGCTCCCGGATGCATCCGCTCTTATGCTTGAGGATAAATGGATCATTTCAAAATACAACTCGGTAGTTAAAGAAGTTACCGAAAATCTTGATAAATTTGAGCTGGGCGTTGCGGTTTCAAAGCTGTATGATTTTATTTGGGACAACTTCTGCGATTGGTATATAGAGCTTGTCAAGCCGCGTCTTTTCGATAAGGAAAACCCGACAGCAAAAACCGCTCAGTATGTGTTGACATATGTGCTTTCAAATACGATGAAGCTTCTTCATCCGTTTATGCCTTTCATCACAGAAGAAATCTGGCAGCACCTGCCGCACAATGGCGAAAGCATAGTTATCAGCGAATATCCGAAATATGATGCAGCTCTCAGCTTCCCAGAGGACGAAAAAAGCATGGAAATGATAATGAATGCCATTTCCGCAATCCGTAATCGTCGAAGCGAAATGAACGTACCGCCATCAAAGAAAGCAAAGGTTATTGTTGTTACCGACAAATCGGAAATCTTTGAAAAGGGCGCGATGTTCTTTGAAAAACTCGCCGCGGCAAAGGAAGCCGTTATTACATCTGAAAAGACCGATATCGACATGAATTCCGTCAATATAGTTGTTGACAGTGCGGAAATATTCATACCGATGGGAGAACTTGTCGATAAGGATAAAGAGCTTGATAGGCTCACTGCCGAAAAGAAACGTCTTGAGGGTGAAATTAAGCGTGTTGAAGGTAAGCTTTCAAATCAGGGCTTTGTTTCAAAAGCACCTCAAAAGGTTATCGACGAAGAAAAAGAAAAAGGCAGAAAATACAGTGAAATGCTGGAAAAAGTGCTCGAAAGCATTAAAAATCTTGAAAATATTTAATCAGGAGGGGGCAGGTAATTATCTGTCCCTTTTAGGTGTCATATGAATTACGAAGAAGCTTTACAACACATAAACAATACTCCGAAATTTTCCAAGATTTTGGGAAATGATGACTTGAAAAAGTTGCTTGCACATCTCGGAAACCCCGAAAGTTGCCTGTCATTCATTCATATTGCGGGAACCAACGGCAAAGGCTCCGTCTGTGCAATGTGCGCATCAGTTATGCAGGCCGCGGGGTTTAAGACCGGGCTTTACACCTCGCCGTTTATTGAGCTCTTTAACGAGCGCATACAAATTAACGGCAAAAATATTCCGGATGATACCTTGGCACGAATTGCAACGCGTGTAAAATCCGCCGCAGAACTTCTTAATATCGAAATCTCGGTTTTTGCGCAAATTACCGCAATGGCATTTTTGTATTTTGCGGAAGAAAACTGCGATATTGTCATTTTGGAAACCGGGTTGGGAGGACGTTTGGATGCCACGAACGTCATCACCGCCCCCAAGGCGTGTGCTATCACAAAAATCGGATTTGACCATACCGAATATTTGGGGGATACATTGGAAAAAATCGCTCTTGAAAAATGCGGTATAATAAAACGTGGCGTACCGGTTGTCACTTGTTTCGACCAGCCGGAAACCGCCATGTCCGTAATAAAAGCGGAGTGCGAAAAAAAATCCGCACCCCTTATTACTGCCGCCAAAGAGACAACATATACCATTTCGCTCAAAGGCAATTATCAGCATGCAAATGCCGCCGTTGCGGCAGAGCTTGCAAGAATTATGGGGATTTCGGAAAGGGACATAAAAACAGGTCTTGCAAACACCTTTTGGCCGGCACGTTTTGAATTTCTGTCGGATAATCTTATTCTTGACGGTGCCCATAACCCGGACGGCATATCGGCGCTTATTTCCGCGCTGTCCGAGCTAAAAAAACCGATAATATTCGTTGTTGCCATGATGCGTGACAAGGATTTTGAGGACAGCGCCGCAATGCTGAACGCATTTTCCGATTGCGTAATCGTTACCCAAATCGATATTCCCAGGTGCATACCCGCAGGCGAGCTTGCCGGCGAATTCAATTCGCCAAAAGTTATCCCCAATGCACCCGATGCGGTCAGATACGCGTGTTCAGTTGCCAATAGCGGCAGTGTAGTATGCGTGTGCGGCTCACTTTATCTTGCCGGAGAAATTCGCCGAAATTTTAAATAAGACCAGCATCGCATATTCTTTTTTTCTTTACATATGACGAAAAATGTGGTATTATATCATTATAACATGAAATGAAGGTTGTTTCCATGAACATAGATGAATTACAATTGCCGCAGAAGCTGTCCTCGCTTACAATTGAACAGCTCAAGCAGCTTGCATATGAAATACGCAAATTTTTGGTTAAATCGGTTTCAAAAACCGGAGGTCACCTTGCTTCAAACCTCGGCGTGGTCGAGCTTACGCTTGCCCTCCATTCGGTTTTCGATTTTTCCAAGGACAGACTTATATGGGACGTCGGTCATCAATCCTACGTTCACAAAATTCTCACCGGCAGAAAGGACGGCTTCTCCTCACTTCGCAGTTTCGGCGGAATGAGTGGCTTTCCCAAGACTTCGGAGAGTATTTATGATGCATTTAATACCGGTCATTCCTCAACTTCCGCCTCTGCCGCAATGGGCATTGCCCGCGCGCGGGACTTATCTTATGACGATTATGACGTTGTTGCGGTGTTCGGTGACGGCGCGCTCACCGGAGGAATGATTTTTGAAGCCTTAAATGATGCGGGGCATTCCGATTCTAAAATTATTTTCGTTTTAAACGATAACGAAATGAGTATTTCTCAGAATGTAGGCGCACTTTCAAAATATCTTCAGCGTCTGCGCCAAAAACCCGAATATTTTAAGTCAAAAGATGCAATCGAGGACTTTTTGAGCGCACTTCCCATCGGTGCCGAAGCAGCTACAAACACTGCCAGAAAGGCAAAAGGTGTACTTAGGCGACAAGTGATACCAACAACACTTTTTGATAATTTGGGACTTAACTATATCGGGCCGGTAGACGGTCATGATATAAACGCGCTTAAGGCTGTTTTTGAGCGCGCAAAAAAATCCGATTCATCCTCCTTTATTCACATACGCACAAAAAAGGGAAAGGGATATAAGCCGGCAGAAGAAAATCCGCAGTTGTATCACGGAATATCCTCCGTCAGTGTCGGTGCGGCTCCCGAGGACTACTCCGCAGTATTCGGAAAAACCCTCACACGCCTTGCCGATGAAAGCGAAAAGATTGTTGCAATAACCGGCGCAATGCCACTCGGAACGGGACTTTCGGAATTTGCGGTAAAATATCCTAACCGCTGTTTTGACGTAGGCATTGCCGAACAGCATGCGGTAACAATGGCGGCAGGGCTTGCATCGTGCGGGTTTATTCCGGTTGTACCGCTTTATTCCACATTTATGCAGAGAGCGTATGACCAAATTTTGCACGATGTGTGTCTGCAAAATCTCCACGTTGTTTTATGTGCGGACAGGGCAGGGATTGTCGGTCAGGACGGGGAAACTCATCAGGGTATGTATGATATATCCTATTTATCTTCCATGCCTAACATGACTATACTGTCCCCCTCATCATTTCTTGAGCTTGAGACCATGCTGGATTATGCGGTTAACAGTCATAACGGGCCTATAGCAATCCGATATCCGCGTGGAAACACCCAAACAGATATTGTCTGTCACTTTACTCTCGGCAAAGCTCAGCTTCTTAAAGACGGTAATGATATTCTTATTATTTCAAGCGGACGCATGATAACTACCGCAAAAGCAGTTGCGGAGCATTTTAACGCTCGGCTTCTTGCACTGCCGACAATCATTCCTTATGATTTTGAAAGTGTTCTGAAGTATTCAAAAGGAATACGGCTTGTCGTAACGATTGAAGATGCGGTGAAAACCGGAGGAATAGGTTCTTTGACAGCTTCCGCGCTTTGCGAGGGCTCCTGTCCCGTTCCCATGCTTATATGCGCCTTTCCGGATGTTCCTATTACTCATGGCAAGACGGAAGATTTGGATAAATATTATAAAATGGACTCAGATTCCATTATTAAAAGAATTGAGGAAAAGCTAAATGGCTGAAAAACAAAGACTTGATGTACTTATGGTAGAAAAAGGGCTTGCGGAAAGCCGTGAAAAAGCGAAAGCGCTTATTATGGCAGGACAGGTCTTTATAGATAATCAAAAATGTGATAAAGCCGGACTTTCGGTAGATATTTCAAAAACACCCGAAGTGCGCGGAGATACATTGAAATATGTCAGCCGCGGCGGATTGAAGCTCGAAAAAGCAATGCGGGAATTTTCCATTTCACTCTGCGGCAAAACCACAATGGACATCGGCGCATCAACAGGAGGATTCACCGATTGCATGCTTCAAAACGGCGCAAAAAAGGTGTTTTCCGTTGATGTTGGATACGGTCAGCTGGCATGGAAGCTACGTCAGGATGAACGCGTGTGCAATATGGAGCGCACCAATATCCGATATGTTACACCCGAGGACATCGATGAATCGATTGACTTTGCTTCAATTGATGTATCCTTTATTTCATTAAAGCTCGTTCTTCCGGTAGCATATAACCTTCTTTCCGAAAACGGTGAGCTTGTTGCGCTCATAAAACCGCAGTTTGAAGCCGGTCGCGGACAGGTAGGCAAAAAAGGTGTTGTACGAGACATCAATGTGCATTACAGCGTGGTTGAACGAGTTCTCGATGAAGCACGCGGCATGAATTTTCATGTTGCCGGGCTGTCCTACTCACCCATAAAGGGACCCGAGGGGAATATTGAATATTTGGCATATTTAAAAAAATCAGAAGCAGAGGATGTTATAACAACGGATGTTATAAAACAGGTTGTTGACAATTCCCACTCGCTTTTATAGGAGAAAAATATGAATCTTTCCAATGATATTATTATAACAAAACAGCGCGCCATAGCAAAGTCATACGCAAAAATCAATCTGACCCTTGATGTGCTCGGCAAGTTGGAAAACGGTTACCATGAGGTTGAGATGATAATGCAATCCCTCAATCTGTTCGATATTGTTGTATGTGATAAGCAAGACTTTGGAATAACGATTTCCTGTGATAATGACACTTTGTCCGAGGATGAAAGCAACATCGCATACAAGGCGGCACGGCTCTTTTTTGAGCACACTGAAATCTCGGGCGGCGTATCAATTCGTATTAATAAAAACATTCCCGTTGCGGCAGGGCTTGCCGGAGGAAGCGGAAACGCCGCCGCTGTGCTTTGCGCTCTCAATCTTTTATATGACACATTTCTTTCGGATGAGGAGCTTTCACGCCTTGCGCTTAAGCTGGGTGCGGATGTTCCCTACTGCATTTCGGGTGGAACACAGTTTGCATGCGGTATCGGCGAAAAACTCACACCGCTGAAAGCTGTCGACACAATGCCTGTGCTTTTGGTGAAGCCTTCGGTCAGTATTCTGACAAAGGATATTTATGAAAAAATCGATTCTGCTGAATCTCCCATGCATCCCAACACACAAACGGCGCTTTCCGCAATCAATTCAGGAGACAAAGATTTGCTGTGCCGAAGCATTTCAAACATTATGGAGCCGGTAACAGCGGAAATTTGCCCGCTTATATCCGAAATAAAAGAAAAAATGCTTACCCTCGGCGCTTCAGGCGCCGCCATGAGCGGCTCCGGTCCTACCGTTTTCGGTATCTTCCACGACAACGCTACGGCAAAAAAAGCATGTGATGTGTTTTCAAAGGAATACAGTGAGGTATTTTTAACTCATACAATAGCATAACGATAAAATTTCAGGATACTAACTATCCACCTGCATAGCGGGTGGATAGTTCATTTTCGGGTATATCCCACACTATCCCACCTACGCACAAGTGCGTTTTTTTCTTTGCCCACCCGCCATACATATTTCACTTGCCCCCATAAATATCTATTTCTTTTTAACCTTTGTAACTTCCTGCGCTATAGAATTTTTTTCAATACATTCAAAATATTCCGCTTTCCTCACTTCTTTACGCTTTTGAACTTGTAAACACTTTGAAAAAAATTCCGCACACATCTCCTCTCGGCTTACACATATAAAGCGAGTTGTCGAGGTTTTGCGGCTTTTCGTACTTTTGGTCACTCAAAAGTACAAATATATAAAACGCGCACGCGGACAGCTGAAAACACCTGTCCCTACAAATTCATTCTCAAATTCTGTGTCAACCCACACGACTATAGCGTTGTTTTATTTATATCAAAAGGCTGATAATACCGAACAATCGGTTTTATCAGCCTTTTTACACGTAACATCAATTACTTTAATTGCACTTGTCCTCACTTTTTTCCTCTGAGGACTCAATATACCCGGCAATTTTTTCAACCACTCTCACAGGGGCATCCTTAGCGGTTCCCCATTCCATATCCTTGTTGCGGTAATCGAATTTTAATGTGAATTTATGGATATCCTCTTGCAACACCTCAAGCTCTGCCTCTTCTTTTTCCGCAAGCGCCGTTAAAAAAGGCACACTGCTTGACATTGAATACAATTTTTCAAAATGCGGAATACAAAATCCCCGCGATTTATCGAATTTACCCTTAAATTCCTTATCCTCCGCCCACATGGACAGCAGTACATTGCAATACCTGTACATTGATTTTTCGACTTTTTCGCATATCATACATGAGTCAATAACTTTTGCCAGTGACGGCTTGTCGGCGGCTCTTTTGAAAATACCCTTGCCGGAAACTTTTTTCATTACGGAAACATTTTTCCTTATTTCTTCCAAATGCGTATCCAAAACAAGTGCAAGAGGAAGCTTATTCGGCGCCTTAAACAGCATATTGAAATGCTTGTTGCAGTACCCTTTTTTATTCGACTCCTCCCTATGGTCCGGTTCCATCATTGCCGGGCCGAGAGTATACTCTGCCGCCTCTTTTTCAAGTCTGCGCTCGATAAAGCACAGCGGACATTCACAATTCTGTTCAAACGCCTCATTTATCGGTATTGTATATATCTTTTCTTTCATTACTGAGCTCCGTCCGAAAGCTTTGCATAAACGGTTTTTGATGTGACACCGTCCAGCTTGCCTATTTTCCCGCACAAGGTATTTATCACATTTATTTCCGCATCGATTGCAACACTTATCACCGAAACCTTGCGTTTTTTATATGGTATTCCCATTCTTCCTATAATATAATCGGAATATTCATGCAAAATACCGTTGAGCTCCTGCACTGAATCGTAATTTTCCACAACTATTCCTATTAAAGCCACTCTGCTTTCCATCATACCGCTCCTTACATGCTTTCTACCGTCTCGATACCCAAAAGTCCGAGAGCTGATTTAATAACCTCACAGGTCGCGCTAACCAGTGCAAGGCGTGCTTTTCTCACCTCAGATGCCACATCATCTCTCAAAATCGGGCAGGTAGAGTAAAATTTATTAAACTGTCTTGCCAAATTTGTCACATACCTGTTCACATAAAACGGTTCGTTTTTCTCTGCGGCATCTTTTACCGCATCATTGAAAGCATTAATTTTGCTCACCAACGCATACTCTTCATCAGATGTAATCAAAGAGAAGTCTATTTCTCCGCTGTCCTCACCCGCACGTCTTAAAATACTCTTGCCTCTTGCATAGCTGTATTGTACATACGGCGCGGATTCACCCTCAAAGTCAAGCATACTGTCCCAACTGAAAACGATATCTTTCTCACGGGAATTCTTCAAAAATGCATATAAAATCGCGCCGATACCTATTTTCTTTGCAACCTCATCCTTGTTTTCCATATCGGGACTGCTTGCGGTTATTATATCCATTGTCTTAGAAATAGCTTCATTAAGTACATCCTCCAGCAAAACCACATCTCCGTGACGTGTAGAAAGCTTCTTGTCCGGGAATTTAACAAGCCCGAAGCCAACATGTTCGCAATTATCAGCCCAATCCCAGCCTGCCTTTTTCATAACCGCAAAAATCTGCTGAAAATGCAACGATTGCGGGATACCCACAACATAAATATTTTTATAAAAATCATATGTTCTGTGTCTGTAAAGCGCCGCCGCTATATCACGCGTAGCATAAATTGTCGCACCGTCCGATTTTAGAATTATACACGGTGGCACATTAAGCTCTGACAGGTCAACAACTTGCGCGCCGTTGCTCTCTGTGAGCAAATTTTTCTCCTTAAGTATCTCTACTACCTCCGGCATTTTATCCGAATAGAAGCTCTCTCCGGCATAGGAATCAAAGGTTATACCCAGCATATCGTATACCCTTTTGAATTCCACAAGACTCAAGTCTCTGAAGTGCTGCCACAACGCTGTTGCCTCGGCATCCCCCTCTTCCAAAAGTCTGAAATATTCTCTTGCTTCATCTTCAAGCGCAGGATTTTTCTCCGCTTCCTCATGGAATTTTACATAAATTTTCAAAAGCTCGTTTATCGGGTCTTTTTCTATAACAGCATCATCGCCCCACATTTTGTATGCGCATATCAGCTTTCCGAACTGTGTTCCCCAATCGCCCAGATGGTTCAGTTTAACGGTTTTGTAGCCGAGCATGCTGTAAATTTTTTCCAAAGAATTTCCCACTGCGGTTGAAAAAAGATGTCCTATATGGAACGGCTTTGCTATATTCGGCGAAGAATACTCAACCAATACGGTTTTTCCGTTTCCCATATCGGATTTTCCGTAATCCGCACCCTTTTCCATAACCTCGCACACCACATTCTCTGTAAATTTTGCGCGATTGTAGAAGAAGTTCAAATATCCGCCCACAGCTTCTGCCTTTTGAATATTATCATCACCCGAAAATTTCTCGGCAAGCTCCTTTGCAATAATCGGAGGAGCTTTCCTCAAAGTTTTTGCCAAAATAAAGCAAGGGAACGCCAAATCGCCGAGCTTTTGCTCCGGCGGAATTTCAACCGCTTTTTCAATTTCTTCTCTGCCAAGTCCGGATAATTCCGTTATCTTATCGATTGTATATGCTTTATAATCCATAGTCACTTTCCTTTTCTGTTTTATTTTTCAAGCACCGCATCAACAGCGGATTTAAGCTTTTCACACTCGTTTGTTTTGAACATTATATTTGTAATATCACCGTTTGAATCCAGCATTATAAGCGCCGGAGTGTTATCCTTTACCGGAAAATCCTCCAGCAACTGTTTGTCTGCGTCCACATTCTTGATTTCAAAAATCACTTTATCCCCGTAGATTGCAGACAGTTCATCAAGCGTTTTTTTGGTTGTTTTATCCACCAACTCTTCATTTTTTGCAAAATACATAAAGGTCGGCTTAGGTATCTTTTCCCCGTTTTCCGCAATCGCTGTTTTTTCTTCGTTAAGCACAGATTGTCTGTTTACATGCGGCATTATAACGGCGATAATTACTGCAACCGACACAAACAAGCTTATTACCGCAGTGATTATACCCCTTTTATTCATAATTCTTCACCTGCTCTTTTATAATATCAAGTGCCCTCAAGGCTATCGCATTGTACCGTTCCAGCTTGTTTTTTATCCGTTTTTCCGTTCCCTCTATTATGCCGAAATTCGAATTCATGGGCTGAAGTTTCTCCAATCCTTCATTGGATATATACAGCGGAAGCGCACCTATTGCGGTTTTATTGTCCGGCTCAAACATATCTTTTCCCGAAATAAGCATCGCCATATTCACTCCCGCCAAAATTCCGGACGAAGCGGATTCCACGTATCCCTCAACCCCGGTAATCTGCCCCGCAAAGAAAATTTTAGGATATTTTTTCATTTGATAATATTTGTTTAATACCCTCGGTGCATCGATGTACGTGTTGCGGTGCATTACACCGTATCTCACAAAATCAGCATTTTCAAGACCGGGAATCATAGAAAAAACTCTTTTTTGCTCCCCCCATTTAAGGTTGGTCTGAAATCCTACCATGTTATATATTGAGGCTTCCTGGTCATCCTGACGCAGTTGAATCACCGCATATGCATCATCCTTGCCCGTTTTTGGATTTACCAGCCCTACCGGCTTGAGGGGGCCGAACAGCAATGTTTGTTCCCCGCGCTTTGCCATAACCTCAACCGGCATACATCCCTCAAAAACCTTTTGATTTTCAAACTTCTTAAGTTCCGCCGTTTCCGCATTAACAAGTTCTCGGTAAAATGTGTCGTATTCCTCCCTCGTCATCGGGCAATTGATATAGTCCGCCGTACCTCTGCCGTACCTCGCTCCGAAAAAGACTTTATCAAAATCTATACTCTCGCGAGTCAGTACCGGTGCCGCCGCATCGTAAAAATACAATCCGTCGCTTCCGGTAATTCTTGCTATTTCCGCGCTCATTTCTTCGGAAGTCAGCGGGCCTGTTGCGATTATGGTGTAACTTTCCGTATCAATTTCGGTTACTTCCTCATTTTTAACACTTATAAGCGGATGTTTTTTTATAAGCTCCGTCACATAATCCGAAAAAATTTCGCGGTCAACGGCAAGCGCTCCTCCCGCCGGCACGCGCGATACATCCGCCGCGCGCATTATCACCGAATCGAAAAAACGCATTTCTTCCTTTAAAAGTCCGCAAGCATTTTCAATCCTGTCCGCCTTTAAGGAATTTGAACAGACAAGTTCACACAGCTTTTCGCTTTTGTGCGCCGGCGAATATTTTTTTGGTTTCATTTCATATAGCTCAACACTGATTCCGCGTTTTGCCAATTGGTATGCCGCTTCACATCCCGCAAGACCGGCTCCTATAACCTTAACTGTCATTTTTTGCTTTTCCTTTCGGGCTTAATCTCGAATTTGCACTTTTCGTTTGAGCAATAAGTTTTTGCATTTTTACCCTTTCTCTTCAAAAGGACACCGCCACACTCGGGACATTTCTCGTTTTTAACCGGAGTGTCCCAAACCATAAATCCACACTTGGGGTTATTTTCACATCCGTAATAAGTTTTTCCCTTACGCGACTTTTTGGCAAGAATTTCCCCGCCGCACTCGGGACATTTAACCCCGGTTTCATTTCTGATTGTTTTGGTATTTTTACATTCCGGATATCCCGGGCATGCAAGGAATTTGCCGAATTTGCTGATTTTGTAAACCATCTTTCTTCCGCATTTTTCACATACCACATCGGATTCCTCATCTTTGATTTTTATTTTTTCGATATCAACTGCTGCTTTATCCAAATTTTCTTGAAACTTCGGATAAAAGTCCTCCAAAACGTTTACCCATTTAAGTTTTCCGTCCTCAACCTCGTCCAGTTGTTTTTCCATGCCCGCGGTAAATTCCACGTCAACGATATCGGAAAAGCTTCGTTTCATTATATCTGTTGTAATCATTCCCAACTCTGTCGGGACAAGCTGTTTTTTTATTCTGCGAACATACCCGCGCGAAACAATTGTTGTAATCGTCGGCGCATAGGTACTCGGTCTGCCGATTCCGTTTTCCTCAAGCGCATGAACAAGCGCGGCTTCCGAATATCTCGCCGGCGGTTTGGTAAAGTGCTGCATTGAATCAATTTCCAAAATTTCGGCAAGCTGCCCCTGTTCAAGAGGCGGCAAAGCCTTATCCTTTTCCCTTTTCAGATCACTTCCCTCAACATATACTTTCATGTAGCCGTTAAACTTGAGCTCGGAGCCGTTCGCCTTAAAGGTGTGAGTTCCGCATTTTAAGCCGACACTTACCGACTTATATACCGCCGCCTGCATTTGACTTGCCGCGAAACGTTCCCAAACCAGCTTGTACAGCTTGAACTGGTCAGGAGTGAGCTTGTCCTTTATGCTGTCCGGCGTAATATTAATTCCCGTCGGGCGTATTGCCTCATGGGCATCTTGGGAATTTTTCCCCGATTTGTATTTTCTCGGATGCAGATATTCTTTTCCGAACTGCTCCGTAATATACGCCGCCGCTTCTCTTAATGCCTCGTCCGAAATTCTGAGAGAATCGGTTCTCATATATGTGATAAGACCTATCGTTCCGAGCTTTCCTCCAATATTTACACCCTCATAAAGAGTCTGTGCGGTCTGCATGGTTTTATATGTTGAAAAGCCGAGTTTTCTCGACGCATCCTGCTGAAGCGTACTGGTAGTAAAAGGTGGCGGCGGATTTTTGGAAACCTCGCTTTTCTTAACCGTCTCCACCGTAAACACAGTTGCTTCTTTAATGATTTTATCCGCATCCTCACTGCACAAAAGTTCGGTTTCCACACCGTTTTCGCCGTAATATTTTGCGGTAAATGTCTTTTTCCCGTCAGTACTGCACAGCGCTTCGACCGTCCAATATTCCTTTGGAACAAAATTCTCTATTTCATCCTCACGGTCACAAATCATCCTTGTCGCAACCGATTGCACTCGTCCCGCAGACAAGCCTTTCTTTACCTTATCCCACAAAATCGGGCTAATCTTATATCCCACAACTCTGTCCAACACTCTGCGCGCTTGCTGTGCATCAACAAGGTCCATATCAATGCTTCTGGGCTCCTTTATGGATGCCTTAACCGCCGCCTTTGTTATTTCGTTAAATGTTACGCGGCAATTGGAATTTACATCAATATTGAGCGCTCTGGCAAGATGCCAGCTGATTGCTTCACCCTCGCGGTCCGGGTCAGTTGCAAGGTATACGGTATCTGCCGCCTTCGCTTGTTTTTTAAGCTTTGTCAAAAGCTCGCCCTTACCGCGTATTGTTATATATTTTGGCTCAAAATTATTATCAACATCCACACCGAGCTGACTTTTCGGCAAGTCGATAATATGTCCCATAGATGCCGAAACCTCGTAATCTTTTCCCAGATATTTTTTTATCGTACCTGCTTTTGCAGGAGACTCCACTATCAAAAGTTTTTTTGCCATTCAAATATCACAGCCTTTCTGTCCGCCCAATTAATTCAGCTATCCAATCGGCGGACCGACAAGGATAGGTTCTATATTATTTACTGCATATTTATTTTGTAATTGTTCCCGGGAAGCTTACAGATAAAGCCACCGAACTCCAACATGGACAAAATTGATGTCAGTTTTGCAACATCAAGTCCGCTTTTCCTTTTCAAATCGTCAATATGCAGATTGCTCTCTATCAACAAGGCTACAACGGTTTTGTGTTCCTCCGAAAGACCTGCAAACCTTTTATCATCAACCGTCAGCCGTATTTCATTGTTAATTTTCTCTTCTTTGTGAATCGGAATCAACCGCTTTATCCCCTTAGTTTTTTCCGGCTTCAGCCGCTCCATCTCAAAAACATATTCCTCCAAAATATCATATGCCGAGGAAACCGCCTTTGCACAACAGGAAATAAGGTGATTGGTTCCCTCACAGCTTTCTCTGAAAATACTTCCCGGAACCGCAAAAACATCTTTGCCCTGTTCAAGCGCATGCTCAGCTGTTATCAGCGCACCGCTCTTTTTAGGCGCCTCCGCAACCAAAACTCCTCTTGAAAGAGCGCTTATTATTCTGTTTCGCCATGGAAAATGCGAAGCCGTCGGAGGTGAACCCGGAGGATATTCCGATATAACCGCTCCGTTTGCGATAATTTCATTCATGATATCGCCGTTCTCGGGCGGATATATCACATCAGTGCCGCATCCCAAAACCGCAATCGTCTTTCCGCCGGCATCAAGTGCCGCACGTGCCGCGGCGGTATCAATTCCGCGTGCCATTCCGCTGACAACGGTAACGCCGTTTTCCGAAAGCCCCGAGGCTATCCTTTTTACCGCGGCAATTCCGTAATCGGTACAGCTTCTTGTTCCGACAATTCCGATTGTAAGCAGCCTGTCCCAGCTCATAATTTCACCGCGCACATACAAAACGTAAGGCGGATTTTCTATACGCCTTAAAGAATCCGGATAATCGATATCGTCATAGGTCAGAATTGCTGTATCGTTTCTTTTTACGGCTTCCATGATTTTTTCTGCCTCATCCAGGCTTTTGTTTGAAAGCGCACGCCGTACAGACAGCTTTATTCCCTCGATATCGGCATAATCCTTTTCGGCATAAATTTCCTCTATGCCGTCAAATTGCTCGGTAAGTGCGGTTATATCCCCGCAAGAAACTCCGTCCGCGTTAGTCAGCCACAACCAATAAAGCTTACGTTTTTCCATACGTTCACTCCTTAACAAAATTACCCATATCTATTACTATACTGCAAAATCGTCCGAATGTCAAAGTTTTTTTCTTATTTATGCCAAATATGCGTAAAATACGGAAAATTATCCGTTATTCCTTATCGCCTCATACAAAAGCAGAGCCGCGGCGACACCGACATTCAGCGATTCCGCTTTTCCCAAAATCGGTATTTTTACACAGCTGTCGGAAATTTTAAGAATTTCATCACTTATCCCGTTCGCCTCATTCCCTACCGCAACTATTACCTTTCCGTTCCAATCCGCTTCCCTAAAATCCTGCGTTTTATCCGACAGCGCCCCGCTCAAAAGCCGATAGCCGTCCGCTTTCATTTTAAGTATATCGCAAATCTTCACCTGAGAAATCACTTTTGTGTGAAAAAATGACCCCATGCTTGCGCGTACCGTTTTCGGGTTGTATATATCAACCGTTCCCTCCAAAAGCAATATTCCGCATCCGACAGCATCGCATATACGTATAATCGTGCCCATATTTCCCGGGTCTGTAACCCTGTCGCACAGAAGATACAGCCTGTCCTCCGAAATGTGTTTATCCTCCTCGGGCATATTTATCACCGCGATCACCCCCTGCGGTGTTTCGGTATCACACAAGCCGGAAAAAATCTTTTCCGAAACCACATACACATTTTCGCAGTCAAAGCTTTCATTAAGCTTTTCCGAAACCGCTATGTAATCGATATCGGCACTCGCGCAAATTGCATCCCGCACGGATTTAATCCCCTCAACGGTATATTTGCGGAGCTTCATTCGTGACTTCTTCATTTTTAATGATTTAATCTCTTTATACCTTGAATTATTTGTCGATGTAATTTCTTTTATCATTTAATACACCCTGCATACAGTTATTTTATCATGGAAATTCCCCCATGAGAACCCATATATTCATATTATACCAATTTTCTTTTACTTTTTCAACCCATATTGCACTAAAAAGACAATCCCAATTATTATTTTACGGCATATTATATCATAACAGTATGCACTCTGCAACAAATTTAATGCATACGCTTCGGGAGGTTTCGCAATGAAAAGTAAAAACACCATGCTTGCCTGTGAGCTGGGTATCATCACGCAAGCTGTTGTGAATAATTTACTGCCTGTGTTATTTGTTATTTTCAAAGAACGCTTTTCCGTTTCCTACACCTCCATAGCAAATTTTATGCTTATTAACTTTTCGATTCAACTTTTTACCGACGCCCTTTCCGCAAAATTGATAAAAAAGCTCGGCTACCTCCTTACAGGGCTTTTGGCACAAAGTTCCGCCGCATTGGGGCTTGTCCTCATGGCGTTCCTCCCGAAAATTTTTCCTGTCCGCATAAGCCTCACGCTCTCAATAGCGGTATGCTCTTTCGGCGGCGGTCTTTTGGAAGTAATGCTTACACCCATTGCCGATTCTCTTGAAGATGAAAGCTCCAATGTACAAATGAGCATGCTTCATTCCTTTTATTGTTGGGGGCAAGTTGCCGTCATACTCATTTCCACAATCTGTGTGAAACTTCTGCCCGATAATATCTGCCTCATGCTTCCTCTTGTTTGGGCACTCATCCCAACAGCAAATATTTTCCTTTTTTCCAAAGTCCCGCTCCCCGCTCTCAAAGATGAAAACACAGAATTCGGCGCGCATTTTCTCAGTCGTTCGCCTGTATTTGCCGTTTTATGCCTCCTTATGCTGTGCTCCGGCGCCGCCGAAACCGCCATGTCGCAATGGGCATCTCTTTTTGCGCAAAATGGGCTCGGTATCGGTAAATTTTTCGGCGATATTTTCGGTCCCTGTCTTTTTGCTCTGCTTATGGGGATCGGCAGATTGCTGTACGGCATTTACGGAGGGCGGCTCAGCCTTACAAACACCCTGCTCATATGCAGTTTTTTCTGCACAATTTTTTATCTTACATCCGCACTTTCACAAAATTCATATGTTTCGCTTTGTGCCTGTGCTCTTATAGGGCTATCGGTCAGCGTGATGTGGCCCGGTGTATATTCCTATTCATCAAAAGCCCTACCGTTGAAAAACGGCAATTGCTTCAGTATTCTGGCACTCTTCGGCGATATCGGCTGTTCCCTCGGAGCTTGGATGTGCGGCGCGGTTTCGGATTTTGCAAAAAGCCTTCAAATCTCGCTTTCCGCTCTCTCTTTCGTAAATATTTCTCAGGAAGAATTCGGACTTAAATGCGGAATAGGCTCCGCCGCCGTTTTCCCGATTATCATGCTTCTTCTCATTATTATAATGAAGAAAAAAGGATTCCGCCAAAAATAAACGAAATCCTTTTCTTCTTATTTGAGCCTGTCAACAAGATACGGTATCGCTTTTTCAAATTCCACTCCGTACCAATGCTTTTCCCGGTCGGGAATCGTAATTTTAATACACTCAGCGGTATAATCCGCCGCAATTTTCAAAGACTCCGCAAGAGTTTTTCCCCTCATCAGAGCGCCTACGCAGACCGATGAGAATATATCTCCCGTTCCGTGGAATGCCGCATCTGCCTTATCTGTAAAGTAGTAGAAAAATTCTTTCTTTTCGCTTTCATACATCGCCACACCGATTTTGCCTTCTTCAAAGCTCACACCTGTAAGCACTGCCGTTTTTGCCCCCAATTCGGTGAGCTTCACCAACATATCCTCAATATATTGTTTATCATAATTCGCTCCCGGATATTCCGTTCCAAGCATAAATGATGCTTCCGTAATATTTGGCACTATGATATCCGCTTTTGCGCACAGGGTTGCCATATACTTTGCAAATTCCGGCGTAAATCCCGAATAAAGCTTTCCGTTATCCGCCATTGCCGGGTCAACAAAAGCCAGCGTTTTTTTCGGGCGCACTTCAATAAATGCTTTCATTTGATTTATCTGTTCAAAGGAACCGAGATATCCTGTGTATATCGCATCAAAGTCTATCTTTTCTTCCTGCCAATGTTCAAAAATTTTCGGGATATCCTCAGATAAATCACGAAACGTAAAATTTTTAAATCCGCCGGTATGAGTTGACAAAACCGCCGTCGGCAAAATAACCGCTTCCACTCCCATTGCCGAAATTATCGGAAGTGCCACCGTAAGCGAACACTTTCCGAAGCAGGAAATATCCTGAATTGTTACAACTCTTTTCATATGTAATCGCCCCTCGTATCTTTTTATGTTATTATAGCTTTAATCTGATATTACTGCAACTATCAAATTAAGTTTTTTTTATATAACCAGTTTTGTATTTATACGAAAAATCGGCACAAAAAAAGCCGCTGTATGCGGCCTTTTCGCTTAATTACGCATCAATCTTTGCAAGCTTAAGCGCAAGCTGAGATTTCTTTCTTGCAGCATTGTTCTTGTGCAGAATTCCCTGCTTTACACCCTTGTCAAGCTTTCTTACAGCTTCGTTGAACAAACCCTTAGCT
>CAYMBZ010000006.1:0-42622 GCA_964388835.1 uncultured Lachnospiraceae bacterium | reverse complement strand
ATATTATACAAATTTAAAAGAAATATTGATAAAATTCTCCGCTTGTGTTAATATAACATCATAAAATATGTATGGGAGAAAAAGGACTGATACAGGTGTCAGCCTTGACCTTGCGCCTTTAGAAAGGAATGATTTAAAATGAAAAAAACAATTTCAATGCTGCTTGCATCCGCGTTGTCGTTTTCGGCGGCTATGCCGGTTTTTGCGGCGGATACCTTCAAGGACGTTAATTCAAACAGCTACTCATGGGCATACGAATATGTTGAAGATATGGCGGAAAAAGGACTTATAAGCGGTTATGAGGACGGAACTTTCAGACCGGGTAATTCGGTTTCAAGAATGGAAGCTTTTGCGCTTTTTGCAAGACTTATGGGGTCAAATAACGAGGCAAATGAAAAAACTCTGGAGCTGGCAAAGGAGAAGTATGCCGATGTATTGTCGGGTTACGGTCTTTCATATGCCGAGGGCGACGTTGCTTTTATGCTTTATCGCGGCGTCATTTCCGAAACGGAGCTGGATACATACTTTAAAGGTTCAAAGAAAAGCGAGGCAATGCCGAGACATGAGGCGGCGATTTTGATAACCAAAGCTATGCTTGCCGAAGATACAGCAACTTCCGAGGTTTTGATTGATATGGAATATACCGATGTTTCGGACATTCCTAAAAATGCAAGACAGTATGTTTATTACGTGTCGCAAAAGGGAATTATGACCGGAATGGGAGACGGTGAATTTTCACCAGAGACCGCTGTGCTGAGAGGTCAGATTGCGGTTATGCTTTCCAAGACCGCAAACAGCGCCAACTATTATTTTGAAACTGCGCGACTTGAAAGCGTGAACACTTCCGCGAAAAATATTAAAATTAAGGGTTATGACGGTGAAATCGGATACACCAAAGATACAAAATTCTACAAAAACGGTGCGGTATCCACGGACGGCGCGCTTGCTGTAGGTCAGAATGTGGTTTTGACCTACAGTGAAAGTGATTCGGATGTTACGCTTGTGTTTGCGGATATTTTGGAAGCAGAAATTGACAGCACCGAAAAGGCTGTTTTCGGCGGATATGCAAGCTCGGGCGGTACACTTACGGTTACCGTAAGAAATCCGGAAACGGGAAAGAGCAAAAACTATTCCTGCGGCTCGGATGTTGTAATAACGCTGAGCGGAACCGTGTCCGACATTAACAAGTTAAGAGACGGCGATTATGTTGAGCTGGGATTTTCCGGCGATAAGGTTGTGAGCATTGCAACGATAAACAAAACACAATCCGTAAAAAATGTAACGCTGGATAAAATCGATCCTACCGGCGCGATTACAATAAGCTGTGATGATGAAGAATATGACGGAAAGACCTACAGATTTTCAAATGAAGCAAAGATATTCAAGAACGGAAACACATCGGAAATTTCCTCACTCTATCGCGGCGATAAGCTGACAATCACACTGGAATACGGCGTGGTTTCAAATCTTGTAGCCACCTCAAACACCAAAAAAATTACCGGTGTAATTAAATCATACACCGTTTCGGCAAATCCGACGCTTACCATAAAATCCGACGGTGAGGAATATACATACGACATTTTGTCGGGTGTGGAAATCACAATCAACGGTGAAAAGGCGAAGCTGGCGGACTTTGAAATGGGCAGCAATGTAACGCTTACAATCGAGAGCGACGCGGTAAAATCAATATCGGCATCCTCTGCGGCGGGAACAACGGCAAGCTCATCTCTTACCGGTACGGTAACGGCGGTAAGCCCGACGGCAAAGGCGATAGTTATTTCATACGATGAGGCGGGAAGTACGGCAACCGCATACATAACCTGCACAGATAACACGAAATATTACGTTATTCCTACCTTGAGCGAATACACACTCAAGCAGATAAAAGAGGGCGACACCATAGTTGCTTACGGAGCATACCAAAACGGCATATTCTTAAGCACAGGCATAACGGTTACACCGTCTGTAAAGTAATTATAAATTAAATCGGGTTGCTCCGCAAAGTGCAAAATCTGCATTTTTGGAGCAACCCTGTGATTTTTATGAGGTAATATAAATGAAGAAATTTGAAAAATACAGAAATTGGCTCATAGCGCTGGTTTTTATCGTGGTTGTTATAGCCGTTTACAAAACCTTTGATAATTTTTATAAAATTGCCGCGTGGATAGGACTTGTTATTGAAAGCCTTACGCCCTTTTTGATAGGCTTTATAATCGCATATATACTGAATATGCCATGCAAGAAAATCAGCGCATTTTGCGCAAAGAGCAAATATACATTTGTGCGGGATAAGCGCAAGGCGATAAGTATTGTCAGCGTGTATCTTATCATGATTTTGATAATGTATATCGTTATCCGTGCGATTGCCCCGGCGCTTTACCGAAACAGTGTGGATTTGTACAACAATATTCCGGGGTATATAGAGGATATTCTGGCAACGATTGAAACATGGCAAAGTGAGCATAATGTACGTATTTTTGAGATAAACGAAGCGAATATAACGAAAGCGTTCAACAGCGTTTTGGGCAAAATCGATATTACCGAATTTTCAAAGTATGCAAAAGGCGTTGTAAATGTTACCTCGGGCGTTATAAATGCGTTTATCGGTATTATCGTATCGATATACATGCTCATCGATAATGAAAAAATAAAAGTCGGTGCAAGACGTGTACTGCGGATTTTCATGAAAGAGGAAAAGAGCACAAAACTTATTGACAGTATAAAAAAGATAAACGGAATTTTTTCAAAATACGTGTTCTGCTTGTTGCTTGATGCGATAATAATGGCGGTTTTGGCAACGGTGGTGCTGTCGATTCTGAAAGTACGCTACGCAATGATTTTGGGCGGGTTAATCGGAATATGCAATTTGATTCCGTATTTCGGCGCAATTGTCGCATCGGTTCTGTCGATTGCCATAACCCTTGTAACCGGAGGTGTTTTCAAAGCGATAACTGCCGCGGTGGCACTTATTATAATTCAGCAGATAGACGGAAATTTTATAGGACCGAAAATTATGGGACAGATGCTGAATGCGTCACCCTTATGGATAATATTTGCGGTAACTCTCGGCGGAGGTTTGTTCGGAATAGGCGGAATGATTGTGTCGGTTCCGATACTTGTAACACTTAAGATGATTATTTCTGATTTTATAAACGAAAAGGAAACTGAAAAAGGTGAAAATTGATATTGCGGTAATAGGCGGCGGCGCCTCGGGAATTGTGGCGGCAATCACCGCGGCAAGGCTCGGCAAATGCGTGGCGATTTTTGAAAAAAATCCGCGCGTTGGCAAAAAAATTCTGTCAACAGGCAACGGCAGATGTAATTTTACAAATATAAATGCGTGTGCGGATAAATACAATTCGAATTTTTCCGATTTTGTGCTTAAACGTTTTCCTCCGAAAGCTGTCATGTCCTTTTTTGAGGAGATTGGCATGCTGGCGCGGGTTGAAACTGAGGGCAGAGTTTATCCGATGAGCGGACAGGCATCGGCGGTTTTGGATGTTCTGAGAATGGAACTTGACCGAAGATGTGTCAAAATCTATACGGATTGCGGGATTGCGGAGATAAGAAAAGACGGCGGCGGTTTTAAGCTGATTTCGGAAGAAGGCGAAGAATTTCGCGCGGATAAGGTGATTGCGGCAACCGGCGGTAAAGCAGCACCTAAATCCGGTTCGGACGGGAGCGGCTATCGTATTTTGAAAAAAATGGGGCATAGTGTGACACCGCTTGCGCCGTCACTGGTACAGATTAAGACTTCAAAAAGTATTCAAGGCGTGCGCGCATACGGAAGAGTGACCTTGTCAAACGGAATTGAAGATATCGGCGAAATTCAGTTTAATAACTACGGATTATCGGGAATACCGGTGTTCGGACTTGCAAAATATGCTCAAAAAGGAATGTATATAACGGTAGATTTAATGCCGGATTACAGTGAGGAGGCGGTATTGGGAATTTTGCGCAGACGTCCTGTACAGCCGATGGAAACATATCTTGTCGGGATATTAAACAAGTCACTCGGTCAATTCCTCTTAAAGGAGTGCGGTATTTATCCGCTGTCACGGCGGAGTGATACGCTTTCTTTTGATGAGATTCAAAAAGTTGCAAAAACGATAAAAGGGCTGAGGTTTGAGATAACCGGAATTATGCCCTGGGACAATGCCCAGGTAACGGCTGGAGGGATTGCGCTTGACGAAGTAAATCCGAAAACGCTTGAATCTAAAGTGATTAAGGGACTTTATATAATCGGCGAACTGCTCGATATAGACGGTGCTTGCGGCGGATATAATCTCCAGTGGGCATGGGCAGGAGGCTTTGTTGCGGGAAGTGAGGCTTGCGGATGTACAGAATAGACGGCATCAAAGTGAATTTGACAGAAACACTGAAAAAAAGCCATATTGCAAGGCGTGCGGGAATTAAAGAGGGTGATATTACCTCTTTTAAAGTTTTGAGACGGGCGATTGATGCGCGCAGAAAAAGCGATGTTCATTATGTGTATACTGCGCTGGTTGAAACAAAAAATCCGATTTTAAATGCGCCGGAATATGAACTTAAAAAATATGAATTCCCGAAAGGAAATAAAAGGGAAAAGCGCCCATTAATTGTAGGCACCGGCCCCGCGGGACTTTTTGCGGGACTTCTTTTGGCACGAGGCGGCTATAAGCCGATATTGATTGAGCGCGGCGGAAGTGTTGAGGAAAGGATTGCCGCGGTAAAGGAATTTTGGAAGACCGGCAAGCTCAGCGAGCGTACAAATGTGCAGTTCGGAGAGGGAGGAGCCGGCACTTTCTCCGACGGAAAGCTTAATAGCGGAATAAATGACGATCGTTGCAGGTTCGTGCTTGAAACTTTTGCCGAATTCGGTGCTCCGGCGGAGATAACCTATGATGCGAAACCGCATATCGGGACGGATATTTTGTCCTGCGTGGTGAAAAATATTCGTACGAAAATCGAAAATTGCGGCGGCGAGGTAAGATTTTTTAATAAACTTGTCGGCATTGAAACCGAAAACGGCAGAGTGTGCGGCGCGCAAATCGAAACGGCGGACGGAACATATTTTCTGGATACCGAGGATATCGTTCTTGCAATTGGTCATTCCGCACGGGATACATATGAAATGCTTGAAAAGCTGGGAATAAAAATTGAGCGGAAAAGCTTTTCGGTTGGAGTAAGAATAGAACACAAGCAGGAGATGATAAACAAGAGCCAGTACGGAGATGCCGCGGCAATTTTGGGGGCAGCGGATTACAAGCTTTCGGCACATTTTGACGGCGGCAGAAGTGCGTATACTTTCTGCATGTGCCCCGGCGGCGAGGTGGTGGCATCCGCTTCCTTTGCGGGAGGGGTTGTGACCAACGGAATGAGCAATTCGGACAGAGGGGGCGAAAATGCGAACAGTGCGCTTTTGGTGAATGTTACACCGGAGGATTTCCCAACGGAGGAACCTTTGGCGGGGGTTAAATTTCAAGAGGAAATAGAGCAAAAAGCCTTTATGATAGGCGGTGAAAATTATTTTGCGCCGGCGCAGTACGTGGGCGATTTTATGGGATATCCGGTTGAAAACAAGGTAACGCCGACCTATAAGCCGGGAGTGAAATTTTGCGACATTTCGGAGATTTTCCCCGATTTTGTGACCGAAACCCTTAAAAAGGCAATAAGGAAATTTGATGAAAAGCTGAAAGGCTTTGCTGAGGGAGGAGCGATTATGACGGCTCCCGAAACGCGAAGCTCCGCGCCGATACGGCTTGTCCGCGACAGAACGACGTATATGTCGGACATAGAGGGATTATATCCTTGCGGCGAGGGCGCCGGATATGCTGGCGGAATCATGAGTGCGGCGGTAGATGGCATTAAAGTAAGTGAGGCATTGGCAGTGAAAGGATTGAAGCTGGAGTGAAGAAGTTTTTTGCATTTTCGGGCGATGACAGCAGATTGTCAGCTTTACCGGATAAGAGATTTTGCGGTGTGTTGATAAAAATTGAGGATTTTTCATGTGAAAATGTAAGAAAAATTAAAGAATACGGATTAGAGATATGGATTTATGCGGAATCGGACGAGGAGGAAGCAAGTTATATTGACGGACGTGCCGGACGGGTGGAATACTACCGCGGCAAATGCACACTTTCGCGGGTTGAAAAACTTGAAGAACTGAAAGAAAGAGCCGGCGAGGCATTTGAGGATGTAAGCGGATTTGTTACGCCGCTGCCGAGTTTTGGCGCACCGTTTTGGAACAGTGAGATGGATGAAATGTGCGGGTGCCCCTACGATATTGAAGAAGCGCTCATGAAGCTGTTCGATTTTGATACCGAAATAAGCCCGGAAAGGTCATGGTATTATAAATATGCGGGCAGATACATACTGTCGAAATGTGTACTTCCGCTTAAAGAACGGGCGGAGGAATACGGTAAGCAAATTATTTTCGACATGGGCAAGACCGGGACGGAATTTAATTTTGACTTTGCTTTGCGCACTGTAAGTCCCATAAGGTATTTGGAAAGGGGTCTGACTCTTGCAGTGCACGGAAATAAGAGCGTTGAAATGTTAGTGATGTTTTCGGCATTTCCCGAAATCTATGCGCTGTTTGCAGAAGATGATATCGATGGAGAAAGCGAAACAAAAGGCACGGCGGAGCTTCTTTTGATAAAACCTACCAGAGGCATTACCGAAAGATATGTATTTGACCGAAAAAAGGCGAAGAGTCGTGCGGAAACACCCGCCTTATGCGCGGAGGCAGAGGGAACATATTACTGCCGCAGATTGCACGATAAAGGAATACGCTTTGATATTGCGGATGAATTTTCGGTAGAACGCATGGGAAGTGCGAAAAACGGCGAATTTATATTGCGCGGCAGGCGGTATCGTAAAATTTTGCTGTGTGAAAGTTGTATTTTTTCAAAAAGCGCGATTGAGATTTTGAAACAGGCTCAAAAGGAAGGTGTCAGCATTAACGATACCGATTTGATAAGATTTTTGGATGAAAATGCGGAGGAGGAAAAGGAATGGGAGAAATTGTAAGACTTCAAAAATATATAGCCATGTGCGGTGCGGCATCAAGAAGAGGCGCCGAAGAGATGATAAGCGGCGGACGCGTTGCCGTAAACGGAGAAAAAGTGTCGGAGCAGGGGGTAAAGGTGGAAGTCGGAGCGGATAAGGTTACGCTGGACGGAAAAATTATCAAGCCGAGTGGGAAGATGTATTATATAATGCTGAATAAGCCTACGGGATATGTTTCGACGGCAAAGGACCAGTTCGAGCGACCGACTGTGGTGGATTTGGTGAATACCGAAATCAAGGAGCGGATTTTTCCGGTAGGACGTCTGGATTATGACACAGAGGGACTTTTGCTGATGACAAATGACGGTGACCTGACATATAAGGTTACACATCCGAAACATGAAATCAAAAAAACATATATTGCGGTTTTAAAGGGTGGTGTAACGATAAAGGGTCTTGCGAGGTTAAGAAGCGGGGTACGTCTGGATGACGGATTTGTAACTGCTCCTGCGGAGGTTGAAATGCTGGATGCCGCAAGCGGACATACCACTATTAAAATAACAATTCATGAGGGGAAAAATCGCCAGGTAAGGCGCATGTTTGAAGCGGTTGGGTCAAAAGTTGCCGAACTCCGGAGGATAAGTATAGGAAAGGTTGAGCTGGGAAATCTGCCTTTGGGAAGATGGCGTCACCTTACCGAGCATGAAGTGAATTATTTAAAAAACTTGTAATAAAAAGGCACTGCTCCGAGATTAAGTGCGCGAAAACATTCGGATTTCGCGGCTTTTGCGGGGGGTGCTTTTTTGTGCCTTGAATTTTGCGGGTTATCATTTTGACTTGCCTCTTTCGATGAGGAAGTCAATGAAAAGCTCGGCTTGATTTAACGCGTTTTCGTCAAGCGAATTTAATTTTGAAATTATCAGTTCGTTTTTTTTGTCGCATGCTCCGTTATCCAAAAGATAGTCGGTACTGGTATGCAGCACCTGCGCTATTTTTACGAGCAGAGTGAAGCTTGGTTCACGCAGGGTATTTTCGTAATTCCTGTAGGTTGTGGGTGCTATGTGCAGAAGATCTGCCATGGCTTTTTGCGACAAACCGTGCATTTCACGCAGTTCTTTTAAATTTTTGTTAAGCATATTTATCACCGTCCGGGTTGAAAATCTATCATTATTATTTGATAATTAAAAAAACAGTACAATAATATAATAACAAATAAGCGGGAGAAGTTCATTAAAAGAAGTCAAAATGAATTAAATCTTAAAAAAATAACACAAAAAGGTTAATAAATAAAGTTTGCTGTGATATAATTCAAACATATTAAATATTTTGGGAGGACTTGTTATGGAAAGCAAAGAGTCAAAAAAATCATAGCATCACTGTTGGCAGGTGTTATAATGACAGCGGCATATCCGCTTCCGCGGTGTGGGAGTTTGTCGGATATGACACTACAATGCCGCCGACATATGCGAAAATCTTTAATGAAAAGATTAACGGAAGTTACACAAGCAAGGTAAAGACCGAGCCTGTGGCAGAAGAAGATGTCCTGTGGAAAACCGAGGGTTTTGAGTTTGATTATCCGCACGCGGGCTACGAAAGATTGTATCTTGAGGGAAATGCGTAGGCAATTACAAGATATAACGGTCAGCTTCCCCAGTGGGAAACACGCTTTAAGGACTTTTTATGGGAAGTTGCCGGCGAGCACAGAATCTATCAGCGTCAGCAGACAAAAATTCCGCAAATCGGCTGGAGATGGGACTACGGTAACGAAAGTTTCGGCATTTCGGATGAGTCGCTGTTCGTTCCCGCAACAGGAAATGCTGTTGTAACGGAATGCTATAAACCTTACGGCGTTGCTTCTTTTGACCTTGACGGAAACTTTGTTTCCGAAGAAACAAAGGCACTTTACGCAAGCGAATATCTTGATTTGAACAAAAGCCTTGTTGAGGAAAGACTTTCGGACGGCGGATATAAATACGGTGTATTTACCGTAAAGCTTGACGAAGAGGGAAATCCGATTTACCGCATACCTACAGGCGAGTTCGGTAATATCTACTTTAAGACAACGCTACCGAAATCCAGCTTTGGATTAAGGATGCAAGAGGCGGAAATGTTATGGTTGAAGCCTTTTCAAGAGTTGACGGCGACTTCGGCGGCGGTCTTGAGGGATACGTACCGTCAAGCGGCTATGTTGTGAAATAAACTGCTATCGGGGAGTTGACATTTTGTCAATTCCTCTTTTGCTTATATGAAAGGAAATGCGATATGAAAAGATTTATATGCGGTATAATATGCATTTTTGTCATATTCACGCAATCGGTTTTTGCAGCAGGCGGATACAATCCGGTTCTTAAAAGACTACGTGCGGTGGACAGCAATTCCACACTTATTCTTATGTATCACAAATTGTCGGAAAAATCGTCCGAAAACGGCGATTTTTGCATAAAGCCACAGGAATTTGAGGCGGATATTAAACTGCTTTGCGAAAGCGGATATACATTTTTGACGGCAAGTGAACTTGCGGCGGCGAAAAAGGAGAAAGGCGACAGAAAAATCGCGGTTATAACCTTTGATGACGGTTATGAAAGCGATTACATATATGCTGTGCCGATTTTGGAAAAATACGGCGCAAAGGCAACCTTTTTCGTTTTCGGCGGAGCAATCGGGAAAAAGGAATATATGACGAGGGAGCAGGTGAAGTTCCTTGCAGACAGCAAATGTGCCGAAATCGGGAATCACAGCTTTGAGTTTCATTCAAAAAGCGTTGCAGAGGTTAAAATGCTGTATATGTCGAAAAAAACGAGGAATATATAGTGCGGGATTTTATGAAAAACAACGCATTGCTTGAGGAAATATGCGGGAAAAAGATAACGGCGCTGTCCTATCCGAACGGCGAATACAGCGAAAGAGCGGATGCCGCCTTAAAAAAACAGGGAATAAAAATCACATTTTCGACCGCGGGACGAAGAGAGCGTGTTCCGATAGGAAACCGAGTTGCGGCAAGATACAACTGCGGCTTGAAAACCGATATAAAAAAGCTTATTGCAAAGTAAAGAAATCAAAACCCCCAAAAGTGTCCAACTTTCGGGGGTTTTATCGGTAATAATGAATAAATTTAAATAAATTGGTGAAAAATTTGTCAAACTACTTGAAAAAATCGGTAAATTATTGTAAAATGTATGATGAGGTAGATTTGAATAATTTATTCAAATATAATTTTGCCTGATAGCAATAAACCGTGAAGGGAGGAAAATATCCATGGATATATCAAACGCAATGGTTATGGGTCTTGGTTTGGGAACGGTGTTTGTCGGACTTGTATGTCTTATTGTTCTGTGCTATATTATGAGCGCTGTATGCGGACTTTTTAAGAAGAACGATATGGCGATGAAGCCGGAAAATAACACGGATCTTCCGATTGCAAACAAGCAGGAAGTTGTAGCCGCATGCTGTGCCGTTATAGCGGAAGAAATAGGTACGGATGCAAACAATATCAAGGTTTTATCATTTAAGAGAATTTAATTATTAACGGAAAGCGCGCAAAAAGCGCAAAGAAAGGGAGGAATCATAAAATGAAAAAGTATAAGGTAAACGTGAACGGAACCAATTATGAAATCGAAATCGAGCTTATGAGCGAAACTGAAGCAAAGGCAAGTGCCGCCGCGACTCCGACTCCGGAAGCAGCTCCGGCGGCTACAGGCGAGGGGGAAAAAATATCAAGCCCAATGCCGGGAACGATTCTTGATATCAAGGTAAATGTAGGCGATAACGTTAAAAAAGGTCAGGTTCTTATGATTTTGGAGGCTATGAAAATGGAAAACGAAATCATGGCGGGAGCTGACGGTCAGATTACATCAATCGGTGTAACAAAGGGCGCATCGGTTCAGACGGGTGATGCACTCTGCACAATTAAATGATCGGAGGTCCGGAAAAAATGGAAGTAATAATGAATTTTATTCACCAGACAGGCTTTTACATGCTTTCAATGGGCGATAACTGGAAAACGGTTTTGATGGTTGCCATTGCATGCGTGCTTCTCTATCTGGCGATTGTTAAAAAGTTTGAACCGCTTCTTTTGTTGCCTATTGCGTTCGGTATGCTTTTGACAAACCTTATCGGTGCTGAGGTATATCACGAGGCATTGTTTGCGGGCGGTCATGTACATTGGGATTTGTTCGGCGGTGCCGCAAATGAGGCGGGACAGGTCATAACCCCCGGACTTATAGACATACTGTACTTAGGCGTTAAGCTGGGTATATATCCGTGCCTTATCTTTATCGGAGTCGGCGCTATGACAGACTTTGCTCCGCTTATTGCAAACCCGAAGAGCTTGCTTTTGGGTGCGGCGGCACAGCTGGGAATTTTTGTTACATTCCTGGGTGTAAGAGAGCTTTTCCCGGTGATTCTCGGAAGCGAAGCGCTCCATGAACTTCTCGGCGGAACTATGATTGAAAAGCTTGCGGCGTCTGTCGGAATCATCGGCGGTGCGGACGGCCCGACGGCGATATTCGTTACATCAAAGCTTGCTCCGAACTTCTTGGGACCGATAGCGGTTGCGGCTTATTCTTACATGGCTCTTGTGCCGGTAATTCAGCCACCTATCATGAAAGCACTCACAACAAAGAAGGAAAGGCAGATAAGAATGACAGCTCTCCGTCAGGTTTCAAAGACAGAGAAAATTATTTTCCCGATAGTTGTAACTATATTTGTTGCTTGGCTTGTGCCGTCAGCGGCTCCGCTGGTGGGTTCACTTATGTTGGGTAACCTTTTGACAGAATCCGGCGTGTGCGAGAGACTTTCAAAAACGGTTCAGAACGAGCTCATGAATATCGTAACCATATTCTTGGGACTTTCTGTAGGTGCTACCGCAACTGCGGACACATTCCTTTCACCGCTTACTCTTTGCATACTTGCAATGGGAATCGTAGCATTCGGCATGGGAACAGCAGGCGGTGTGCTTTTGGCTAAATTTATGAATTTGTTCTTAAAGAAGAAGATAAATCCGTTAATCGGAAGTGCCGGCGTATCGGCTGTTCCGATGGCGGCACGTGTATCACAGAAGGTCGGTCAGGCAGAAGACCCGAAGAACTTCCTTTTGATGCACGCTATGGGACCGAACGTTGCCGGTGTTATCGGTTCGGCTATAGCCGCAGGCGTGATGCTTGCATTGTTCGGCGCGTGATTTAACAGGTAGGCGGAAAGGAATTAATTATGAGTAAATTATTTATAACAGATACAATTCTTCGTGATGCTCACCAATCCCAGGCGGCAACAAGAATGAAAACCGAGGATATGATTCCGGCATGCAAAATGCTGGACAGTATCGGATATTGGTCTCTTGAATGTTGGGGCGGAGCTACATTCGATGCTTGTATGAGATTTTTGAATGAGGACCCATGGGAAAGACTCAGAACCTTAAAGGCAAATATGCCGAACACAAAGCTTCAAATGCTTTTCCGCGGTCAGAATATTTTGGGATATAAGCATTATGCGGACGATGTTGTGGAACAGTTCTGCAAAAAATCAATTGAAAACGGTATCGATGTTGTAAGAGTATTCGATGCGTTAAACGACCCGAGAAACTTAGAGGCGGCAATCAAATTTGTCAAGGAATACGGCGGACACTGCGAGGCGGCTATCAGCTATACGGTGAGCCCGGTTCACAGCATTGACTATTTTGTAAAGCTTGCATGCACGCTTGAAAAAATGGGTGCAGATTCGATTTGTATTAAGGATATGGCAAACTTGCTTCTGCCATACGATGCATATCAGTTGGTTAAAAAGCTTAAGGAAAATGTCGGCGTGCCGATTCATCTGCATACACATAATACAGCAGGTACCGGAGATATGACAAATCTTATGGCGGCTCAGGCGGGTGTTGATATTGTGGATTGTGCGCTTTCGCCTTTTGCAAACGGAACATCAAATCCGTCAACCGAGGCTATGGTTGCAACACTTCAGGGAACTGAGCGCGACACCGGTCTTGACCTTAAAATGCTGTCCGATGTTGCGGCACATTTCCGCGGCGTTGCAGATAAGATGAAAGCCGAGGGAACGCTTGACCCCAAGGTACTGAATGTTGACCCGAATGCGCTTCTTTATCAGGTACCGGGCGGCATGCTTTCGAACTTGATTTCACAGCTTAAGCAACAGAATGCTGAGGATAAATATTATGAAGTGCTGGCAGAGGTACCGAGAGTAAGAGAAGATTTCGGATTCCCTCCGCTTGTAACACCAACCAGCCAAATTGTGGGTACTCAGGCGGTTCTGAATGTCCTCATGGGCAGATATAAGATGATTTCAAAGGAATCAAAGGGACTCTTAAGAGGTGAGTACGGTCAGCTTCCGGGCAAGGTGAATGAGGAAGTCAGAAAGCTTGCTATCGGTGATGACGAAGTCATAACTTGCCGGCCGGCAGACCTTTTGGAACCTGAGCTTGAAAAGTATAAGGAAGAGACAAAGGCTTTTGCAAAATCGGAAGAGGATGTATTGAGCTATGCACTTTTCCCGCAGGTTGCAAAGAAGTTCTTTGATATCAGAGACGGAAGAACCGAAGCTCCGCAGACCGCGGCACCGAAACAGGCAAACGGCGGCGTGCGCGAGATATTCGTTCAGGATTTATCATAAAAAACATATTAACGCTGTTTTCTCCGCATACTATGTAGTGGAGAGACAGTGTTTGTACATTTTTTGAGAAAGTGATATAAATGTGCCTTGAGGCACTTGAGAGGATTGAAAAAATGGAAAATGTTTTTGACGTTTTAAAAGAGCGCGGTCTTATTGCACAGACAACACATGAGGATGAAATCCGCGAGCTTTTGGGCAAGGAAAAGGTAACATTTTATATAGGATTTGACCCTACCGCGGACAGTTTGCACGTAGGTCATTTTCTGCAAATGGTCGTAATGAAGCATATGCAGGATTACGGTCACCGACCGATTGCGTTGGTTGGCGGCGGAACGGGACATATAGGCGACCCGTCCGGAAGAACCGATATGCGTCAGATGATGACAAAGGAAATTATCGACCATAACTGCGAGCGCTTTAAGGAACAATTATCCAGAGTAATTGACTTTTCGGACGGGAAGGCAATCATGGTTAATAACGCCGATTGGCTTTTAGACCTTAATTATGTTGAATTTTTAAGAGACATCGGTGCGTGCTTCTCGGTAAATAAAATGCTGACAGCCGAGTGCTTTAAGCAAAGACTTGAAAAAGGACTTTCCTTCCTTGAGTTTAACTATATGCTTATGCAGAGTTACGACTTTTTGATGCTGAACAGAAAATATGATTGTAAAATCGAGCTGGGCGGCGATGATCAGTGGTCAAACATCTTGGGGGGTATTGACCTTTGCAGACGTAAGGATCAGAAGCAAACGTATGGTATGACATTTACGCTCCTTACAACGTCCGAGGGTAAGAAAATGGGTAAAACTGCAAAGGGTGCACTCTGGCTTGACCCGGAAAAGTGCAAACCGTATGATTTTTACCAGTATTGGGTAAATGTTCAGGATGCGGATGTTATTAAGTGCTTGAAACTTGTTACATTTGTTCCTATGGATGAGATTCGTGAAATGGAAAAATGGGAGGGCGCAGAACTGAATAAGGCTAAGAAGCGCCTGGCGTATGAGGTTACGAAGCTTGTTCACGGTGAAGAGATTGCAAATCAGGTGCGGGATGCCGCAGAGGCGGTTTTTGCCGGCGACGGTGTCAGTGATGATATGCCGACAAGCGAGGTTGATACGCTTGACGGAAAGAACGTACTTGACCTGTTGGCTGAAATTAAGCTTGTTCCGTCAAAGGCGGAGGCAAGACGTCTTGTTCAGCAGGGCGGTCTCACCATTAATGATAACAAGGTGACGGAGACGGCACTTGTTCTTGATAACGGCTATGTACAGGAAAAGGGAATGATTATCAGAAAGGGAAAAAAAGTATTCCATAGAGTTGTGCTTAAATAAAATCGGCGGCACGTGAGAAACTGTTGTTTTCTTGCGCGCCGTTTTTTTGGGGGGATAACGCGTGCGATGTATTGAAAGTTTGCGGGTTATGTGGTATAATGAGTTTAATCGTGAAACGATTAAACTCATTGAATCGCCTTTGGCAAGAATTGAAACCTATGGTTTCATGAATTGAGTCTTACGGCGCATGAATTGCACCTTGCGGTGCATAAAAAGGCAATTCAAATCATGCCTGTGAAAGCAACAAATCATGGCGAAACCAAATCATGACAACGAAATTGTCAAATCATTTAAAACTGTGCAACTGAATCGTTCACTGATTTTATAATGATTTCATAAAAGATGAAATAAGCTAAAAGCATTCAATTTGAGAGAAATAGGGAACGCGAAAGCGGTAGATGAGGTGGAAGAAATGTTTGACGGAAAAAACAAAGCAATAACCTTTAGTTATGATGACGGTGTAACTCAAGACATACGACTAATTGAGATTTTTAACAAGTATAATATCAAGGCGACGTTCAACTTAAATTCCGAGCTTTTAGGCATGGAAGGCAAACTCATAAGAGACAATGTGTCAATTAACCATACGAAAAACAAACCTGAGGATGTAAGAGGGATTTATGACGGTCACGAGGTGGCTGTTCACACACTGACCCATCCTTTGCTTCCCGCAATAGAGGACGACCGTGAGGTTCTCCGCCAGATTGAGGAGGACAGAATCAATCTCTCAGAGCTTGTGGGATACGAAGTGGAGGGGATGGCATATCCGTGCGGAGGAAAAAATTGCGACGACAGAGTTGCAGATATAATAAAAAACAATACTATAATTAAGTATGCGCGTACTATTGATGTTACAAAGAGTTTTGAACCGTATGAGGACTTGTATCAGTATAAGGGCACGCTGTATCATCATATGGATTGGGACGAACTGTTTAAGCACGGAGAAGAGTTTTTGAAGCTTGAAACGGATACTCCAAAGGTGTTTTACATATGGGGGCATGCATATGAGTTTGATATTTTTCCTGAGCGCTGGGAGCAGTTTGAGGAGTTTTGCAGAATGATGAGCGGAAAGTCGGATATTTTTTACGGTACCAATAAAGAAATTTTAGGGCGGCAGTGATAAAATTACCGACAGACAGAAAAATCCGCGGATAATTTAATGCAGCAGATATTAGGAGAAGATTATGTTTAAAATTTTACACACGAACGGACTTGCAAGAAGAGGAGAATTCACAACCGTACACGGAGTGGTTCAGACACCGGTTTTCCAAAATGTAGGAACGATTGCGGCGATAAAGGGCGGAATTTCGACTGAGGATTTAAAGGAAATCGGATGCCAGATTGAGCTGTCAAACACGTATCATCTGCACTTGCGGCCGGGGGACAAGCTTATACATGATGTGGGCGGCTTGCATAAATTTATGAATTGGGACAGGCCGATACTTACCGACAGCGGCGGATTTCAGGTGTTTTCACTTGCGCGGCTTCGGAAAATTACCGAAGAGGGTGTGCGGTTTAATTCTCATATAGACGGCAAAAGGATATTTATGGGTCCCGAGGAGAGTATGCAGATACAATCAAATCTTGCATCAACAATAGCCATGGCGTTTGATGAATGTGTAAAAATTCCCGCGCCATATGATTATGTAAAAAAATCCTGTGAAAGGACTTATCGCTGGCTTGAACGCTGCAAGGCGGAAATGAATCGCCTTAACGGTCTTGAGGATACCATAAACAAGGAGCAGATGTTGTTCGGTATAAACCAGGGAGGAATAATTGACGAACTGCGTATTTGGCATATGAAAGAGATTGCAAAACTTGACCTTCCGGGATATGCAATCGGCGGTCTTGCTGTCGGGGAGAGCCATGAGGAAATGTATCATATTCTTGATGTGACGCTTCCACATGCGCCTGAGAATAAGCCGCGATACCTTATGGGTGTCGGCACGCCCTCCAATATTATAGAGGGTGTGGCGCGCGGAATTGACTTTTTCGATTGCGTAATGCCGTCAAGAAATGCGCGGCATGCGTTTATATTTACACGTAACGGTACGATGAATTTGCTGAATCAATGTTACGAGCGGGATATGCGTCCGATTGATGAGGAGTGCGGATGCCCTGTTTGCAGAAAATATTCCCGTGCATATATTAGGCATCTTTTCAAAGCAAAGGAAATTTTGGGGATGCGCCTTGCGGTTATGCATAATTTGTATTTCTACAATGAGCTTGCGGCAAGAATACGAAATGCGATTGAAGAGGACAGGTTCGAGGAATTCCGACGAGAGAATGTAGAAAAGCTGGCAAAGAGAATATAGCATAAAAATCACCTTGAAATCATATAGATTACAGGGTGATTTTTTATGAAGAAATTAATTATAACGCTGTCTGCGGTGCTTGCCGCAACGGTGCTGATTCCGATTGGGATATACATAAGGTACGGAAAATACGAGAAACCGCCAAAAGAGGCGGAGGAGGTTCTGTCGGTTTACATAAAAGCAGAGGACAGGGTGTGCGAAATGAATAAAAGTCAATACATAAAAGAGGTTGTCGCGGCGGAAATGCCCGCGAGCTTTGAGGAGGAAGCTCTTAAGGCTCAGGCAGTTGCGGCGCGCAGTTATCTTGAAGCAAGGCGAAACGCGTACAAAAAATCAGGCACCCCGGATGTGCATAAAGGCGCGGAAATATGCACCGATTCCGCTCATTGCAAGGCGTGGATTTCGGAAAGCGAGAGGAAAAAATTATGGGACAGCGATAGGGATAAAAATTGGGACAAGATATCGCGGGCGGTTGATGCAACCGCGGGAGAGGTGATGACCTATTCGGGAGAGGTGATTTCTGCAGTGTTTCATTCCACATCTTCAGGCAAAACGGAGAATTCAAAGGACGTTTGGGGCGGGGAAAGACCTTATCTCGTAAGCGTAGAAAGCCCGGGAGATAAGGCTTCGCCGAAATTCAAGTCGGAAAAGGAGATTTCCCTTGAAGAGTTTAAACAAATAATCAGGGCAAATGTTGAGGGTGCGGATTTTTCAAAAGAGTTGGTTGGCGAAACGGTGAGAAGCGATGCGGGGGGAATATTGACCGTTTCTGTCGGCGGAGTTAAAATTAAGGGAACAAAGCTGAGAAGCATTTTCGGATTAAGGTCAACAAATGTTAAGATAGATATAGACGGGGGTAAGGTGAGTTTTGATGTTACAGGTTACGGGCATGGAGTGGGAATGAGCCAATACGGTGCAAATTATCTTGCGGCGGAGGGGAAAAAATATGATGAAATTTTAAAAACCTACTATACCGGAGTGGAATTTGAAAAAAGGTAAACAAAAACGGCAGTGCGGAAAATTTCGCATTGCCGCATGGTATTAGTTTTAAATATTACATGACTTCAAAATCAAATATTCGGAATTGTTTATCGCTGTGAGTTGATATGGGGATAAATTTAATTTTGGTTACTCGCCATGCAACGTCATGAACAACAAACCTGTGGTGATTGTCTGTTACGGCCATGGCGCCGACTTCTCCGTTTTCATCATAACCCACAATACGATATTCTTTAATCAAGGTATGAGGGAGGATAAATTTTTTCTCATTTAATGGGAAATTGCAAGGCATGTTGTGATAATCCTTGTTCAAGTTACTGTCAAATACGAGGCGTATCTTTTTTACTTCGGTAGGACGGGAAAAGGTATATTCTATCGTATCACCTGTATTGCCGTGCCACAAATTATCATCTCCTCTGTCCATGCCGTTTCTCACGATTTCACTTGAACAATCGGCTGAAAGGGACAGTGCGGAAACCTTGCGCTTGTGCCATGGAATATAGCAATCATCATCCATAAGGGTTTGCTGTAGTTCGTGTATTTTTATCCGCTCAATTGGGACATCCTCATGAACGGCGCATGCAATCGCCGTTCCCAATGCCTGCCCCAAAACCGAACATGTAGCCATACCCCGTGATGAGCTCAGTGCCGCATGTGTAACACTGATATTTCTTCCGGAAAAGGTGAGATTCTCAATATTTTTGGAAATCATGCATCTTAGCGGGATACCCCAAGGCTGAGGTGTGAGGCGGCAAAGGAGCTTTTGAAAGCATCGGAGCTTTCAGTGACGGATATTGCTTTTTCGGTAGGATTTAAGGATTCTAATTACTTTACATATGTTTTTAAAAAGCGTGTCGGAATATCCCCATCCGATTTCAGAAAACGTTTTCGAACATAATTACAAAAAAACAGTGCGGAAAATTTTCGCACTGTTTTTTAAATCTGATTATTTAAGGTCATCCAGCTTATTTAAAGCCCATTTACCTCTTGTAAAGTCGGGGATTGCAACCGGTGCCCCGCCCATGCTGACAGATTGCTCGGAAAGAACGGTTATTGACATCCAGGTTGCGGCATCGTAAACGTCAATCGGCATAGGTTCATTATTGCGCAATGCGTTGAAAAATGCCTCGAATTCAAGCCAATCAATTCCGTCGTGAGAGCCTTGTATGCCATCTTCGATAAACTTTTTCCAAATCGGATGTTCGTATTTTTCTTCGTATTTTTCCGCATTGTTAATGCAATTTTTGCGCCAGGTGTAATCAAACTCCTTGTCCTCGGGAACGTCGATAAAGATAGAGTCTGTAACCTCTTCATAAAATGCGTTGGTGCCGTGAATTGTAAATCCGCGGCTGTAATATCTCGGAAGAGTGGTATCGAGAGTTATGGTGATTGTTTCGCCGTTTGTGCATTTAATAACGGTAACAACAACATCGCCCTGAGCGAATTTTGCATTTTTGAGAGATTCATCGTCACTTTTGTTTTTAAGTATGTAATCATGGAGACCTGCAGACTTTGATGCGGTTGAGGTAAGGGAAAGAAGTCTGTTGCCATGGTTAATGTTAAGAATTTTGGCAATCGGGCCAAGTTCATGGGTCGGATAATTCTCGCAGTTTCTTGTAAGGTAATTTCTTAGGCGGTAGTGACGGTTTTCTCTTCCGTTAGCAACTTCTTCTCTTAAATCGTGCTGATATCCGCCCTCGCAGTGAACCACTTCACCGAAGACCCCTTGCTGTACCATGTTCAAAACCATAAGCTCGCGTCTGCCGAAACAGCAGTTTTCAAGGAACATAAATGGCGTGAGTGTTTTTTCATAGGTGTCAACAAGCTTGTAACAATCGTCAATGGAATATGCGCCGCCGACTTCAAGTGCAACGGGCTTTCCACTTTCCATTGCGGCAACGGCGATGTCTACGTGGTATTCCCAAGCGGTTGCGATAACAACGGTATTTGCGCCTGTATCAGCTATTGCGGCTTTGTAGTCGGTATATACTGCCGGACGGGGTTGCCCCGTTTTTTCAACCAAGTCTGCGGCTTCGTTTGCTCTGTCTTCGTAAAGGTCACATACAACGGTAACATTTTCTTTTTGAGCAAGAACCACCGCGTCAAGCAAGGTCGCTCCGCGCTGTCCCAAGCCTATAAAACAAATTTTAATATCCTGCATAATACAGCATCCTTTCATCTTTACTTATGTGAGTGTTTATGATATAATTGTATCATACTGAAATTATAGTTCAATGTAACTTTAGTCTTGTTATGTGTAATTTTGGCTCAGAATGAGAGGGTAAATATGGGATGTATGCCGAGAAAAATAGTTGAACAGCTGAAAATTACGGAAATGGTTTCCGCTTTTGAAAGATGTTTCAGGGCAGACGGCGTGTTTGCGGGGGAATATCATGAACCATGGGAGTGTTTATATGTGGAAAGCGGGAATGTGTGCGTTTCAGGAGATGACCGCGTGTATTATATGAACCCAGGGGATATTATTTTTCACAAGCCCCAGGAATTTCATAAATTCAATATAAACAATCCCGAGGGTGCCGAATTGTTTATATTTGCTTTCAGCATGGAGGGGGAACTGTGCGATTTTTTCAAAAACAGCGTATTTTGTCTCACCGAAAGGCAGAAAGGCGTTATATCAGAGCTGATAGAATATCTTGCGGAAAAAGCCGCCGGTGAAAAGCAAAAGGACCCGGATATCAAGGATTACATTGGCGTGTTTGAAAAGTCGCCATCTTGTGCTCAGATGGCGGTGGTATATTTGCAACAGCTGTTTTTAATGATTTACGAAAGCGGAAGCTATGCGCCGGGACTTACCACAACCGACGCGGTGACTTTCGGAAATATTGTTCGGTTTATGCAGAAAAATGTGGATAAAAATCTTTCGGTGGAGGATATTGCGAGGAATTGCTGCCTAAGTGTCACAAGTCTGAAAAGGATTTTTGCCGAATTTGCAGGTATGGGTATTCACAGATATTTTATGCAGATGAAAATAAATAAAGCCACACAGTTGCTTGAGGAGGGCAAAAATGTAACCGAAACCGCGGAGATTTTGGGATTCACCGAGCAATCGTATTTTTCCAAGGTGTACAAGAAAAAAACGGGGGTTTCGCCCTCAGGAAGAAAAAGATAGAAAATATTTTTTGAAAAACAAAACAATGACGAATACGTGAAATCCTCATACCTATGCGCTTTAAGAGGGTATATCTTGTGATTTTCGACTCTGAAATATAAATGTAATACACAACATATAGAAAAAAACTAAAATAATGCTTGCATTTATAACAATATGTGGTATAATAGATATTGTTCATATACAAAATGTTGAGTTACTTAAGTATAAAAAGAGGATAAGAATTTAAGAAAGGAAAGAAGAAATAATCTTATATTCCGCGGGGGCGGATTGGGGCAGAGTTATTTCGGGAACGGTATGAAAAATGAAGATTATAAAAAGAAACGGTACAGAGGTTATTTTTGACCTGAATAAAATCAAAATCGCTATAAAAAAAGCGAATGACGGCGTTTTGGAAAGCGAGAGAATGACGAGTGAGCAGATAGAGCTTATTTCGGAAAATGTGGCAAATGCGTGCGTTAATGTTAAGAGGTCGCTCAGCGTGGAGGAAATCCAGGATATGGTTGAGGATCAAATCATGAACCAGAAGGCTTTTTCGGTTGCGCGAAATTACATAACATATCGCTATGTGCGCTCTTTGGTGCGTAAATCCAACACAACCGATGAGCAGATTTTGTCTCTTATTGAGTGCAATAACGAGGAAGTAAAACAGGAAAATTCAAACAAAAATCCGACGGTAAACAGCGTTCAGAGAGATTACATGGCGGGCGAAGTAAGTAAGGATATAACAAAGCGTCTTTTGCTTCCTCAGGAGGTTGTTGAGGCTCACGAGGACGGAAGAATTCACTTCCATGATGCGGACTATTTTGCACAGCATATGCATAACTGTGACCTGGTGAATCTGGAGGATATGCTTCAAAACGGAACGGTTATCTCGGGCACGATGATAGAAACTCCCCACAGCTTCTCCACCGCGTGCAATATTTCAACGCAGATTATCGCGCAGGTTGCATCGAGCCAGTACGGCGGTCAGAGTATTTCCCTTACGCATTTGGCGCCATTTGTGGACGTAAGCCGTAAAAAAATTCGCAAGGATGTGGAGAGCGAGGTAAAGGCTATCGGTGCCGAGCCGTCGGAGGAAATGATTTCGGAAATTGTGGAAAAACGCCTCAGAGAAGAAATTAAAAAGGGTTGTCAGATGATACAATATCAGGTGGTTACTTTGATGACTACCAACGGTCAGGCACCGTTTGTGACGGTATTTATGTATCTGAACGAGGCAAAGGACGAGAGAACAAAAAAAGATCTTGCGATGATTATTGAAGAAATGCTCAATCAGCGCATAATCGGAGTAAAAAATGAATCCGGGGTATGGATTACACCGGCTTTCCCGAAGCTTATATATGTTCTTGAAGAGGATAATATACATGAGGATTCGAAGTATTATTACTTGACCAAGCTTGCGGCTAAGTGTACAGCAAAGCGTATGGTTCCGGATTATATTTCGGAAAAGATGATGCTGAAGCTCAAGGTGGACAAAAACGGTGAGGGACACTGCTATACGTGCATGGGCTGCCGTTCGTTCCTTACGCCGTATGTTGATGAAAACGGCGATCCAAAATATTACGGACGTTTCAATCAGGGTGTTGTAACGATAAACCTGGTAGATGTTGCGCTTTCGTCGGGAGGCGACCGAGACAAGTTCTGGAAAATTTTTGACGAAAGATTGGAGCTGTGCCATACGGCGTTGATGTGCAGACATAATCGACTTAAGGGAACTCTTTCCGATGCCGCGCCGATTTTGTGGCAGTACGGAGCGTTGGCAAGATTGGAAAAGGGTGAGCCGATAGATAAACTGCTCTACGGCGGATATTCCACGATTTCTCTGGGGTATGCGGGTCTTTATGAGTGCGTAAAGTATATGACGGGCAAGTCACATACCGATCCTTCAGCAACGCCTTTTGCGCTTGAGGTTATGCAGTATCTTAATGCCGCGACAAAAATGTGGAAAGAAGAGCACAATATTGATTTCAGTTTGTACGGCACTCCGCTTGAGAGCACAACATATAAGTTTGCAAAGTGCCTGCAGATGAGATTCGGTGTTATTCCGGGCGTGACGGACAAAAACTATATAACAAACAGCTATCATGTGCATGTGACCGAGGAGATTGACGCGTTTGAAAAGCTTTCCTTTGAGTCTCAGTTCCAACAGCTCTCACCGGGAGGTGCAATCAGCTATATTGAGGTGCCGAACATGCAGAATAATCTGGAAGCTGTTTTGGATGTAATGAAGTTTATTTATGACAATATAATGTATGCGGAGCTTAATACGAAATCCGATTATTGTCAGGTTTGTGGCTTTGACGGTGAGATAAATATTGCCGAGGACGGGGACGGAAAGCTTATTTGGACTTGTCCGAAATGCGGAAATACAGATGAAACAAAGCTCAATGTTGCCAGAAGAACTTGCGGATATATCGGAACTCAATTCTGGAATCAGGGAAGAACGCAGGAGATTAAGGAAAGAGTTCTACATCTTTAAAAAGGACAGTTGAAATGAATTATTGCGGTATAAAAAAATGCGATATTGCAAACGGCATCGGTGTGCGCGTAACCCTGTTTGTTTCGGGGTGCACACATCATTGCAAGGGGTGTTTTCAGCCGGAAACATGGAATTTTGGTTACGGAAGTGAATTTACCGAAGAAACGGAAAATGAGCTTTTGGCGGCACTTGCTCCGTCTTATATAGGCGGTCTGACGCTTTTGGGCGGAGAACCTTTTGAACCGGAAAATCAGCGGAGACTGGTGGATTTTTTAAAGCGTGTTAAAGTTGAATATCCCACAAAAACGATATGGTGCTATACGGGATATCTGTTAGATGATGAGCTTTTGAGGGAATCGAGGGCAAGGTGTGAGGTTACCGACGAAATGCTGAGTATGATAGATGTGCTGGTAGATGGCGAGTTCGTTTTGGAAAAAAAGAACATCAGCCTCAAATTCTGCGGGTCGGAAAACCAAAGGCTGATTGATATGAACAAGACACGCTCCGGCGGGAAAATAATCTTGTGGGAAGAATAGAAATATCGGGAGATTTATTATGAAGATAAAGATTAAAAAACTCAGAGAAAATGCGGTAGTTCCGACACGCGGCTCACAACAGGCGGCGGGATATGACCTTTATGCGGCGATTGATGAGACGGTTACCGTTCACCCCCACGCTACGGAGAAGATTGGCACCGGGCTGGCTGTTGCCGTGCCGGAGGGGTATTTCGGTGCTATCTTTGCAAGGAGCGGTCTGGCAACAAAGCAAGGCTTGCGCCCGGCAAACTGTGTGGGCGTTGCGGACAGCGATTATCGCGGAGAGTATATTGTGGCATTGCACAATGATACCGAGGAAGCACGCGTAATAGAGCCGGGAGAGAGGATAGCGCAGTTGGTGGTTATGCCGTATCTTGCGGTGGATTTTGAGGAGGCGGACGAGCTGGATGAAACCGGACGCGGCGCCGGGGGCTTTGGAAGCACGGGAAAATAATCCGCGAAAAAGAAACATTTTTGCGAAAATATTGTGGTTTTAAGGCGTTTTTTCATCAAAAAGATACACATATTGTGGTTTAAAAAATAAAAAATTATAAAAACTACAATATTTATTGTAAAAAGACTTGAATTTTATATATCGGTATGTTATAATACAGATGTAGAAGGAAATTACTTTCTACCCTTTTATCCTATACATATCAAGCCTAAAAGCATCGCACCCCGATGCTTTTTCGTTTTTTCAATTATTTTTAAGGGGTAGAGTGAGGGAGTATGGATTTTGTTTTTAGCAACAAAGAGCCAAAAAAGACGGATCGTAAAATCACATTCGATGATTTTGAGGCGATTCTAATTTTGAGGCTCTTTTTTAGGGTTATATAAAATAACTCCCCGGCTGATTACCGGGGAGGTTAAAATATTTATTTGATAACGCGTACTCTCAGCACGCCGTCAACAGCCTTGATTTTATCGACAATTTCATCCGTAATGATTTCATCGGTATTGATAATTGTGTAAGCAAGGTCTTTTTTGCTCTTATTGATAAGGTCTGCGATATTGTGATTTTCCTCTGCAAACAAGTTGGTGAACTGTGTAAGCATTGTAGGAATATTCTTATGCAGAATACATACTCTGCCCTTGCCGGAAATCGGAAGTGTACAGTTCGGGAAGTTAACCGAATTAACTATATCGCCTGTTTCAAGATATCCCGCAAGCTCCTGAGCCGCCATCATTGCACAGTTATCCTCGGACTCGGCTGTGGAAGCGCCAAGGTGTGGGATTGCAATGATACCGGGTTCATTGATAACTTCGCTGTTGGGGAAGTCAACAACGTATTTTGAAACCTTACCGGAAGCAATAGCGGCTTTCATTGCATCATTGTCAACAAGCTCGCCTCTTGCAAAGTTCAGGATTTTTACGCCATCCTTCATCTTTGCTATCGTATCGCGGTTTATGGTTCTCTTTGTTTCATCTGTGAGCGGAACGTGGATTGAAATGAAGTCTGAATTTGCATACACTTCATCCGCACTTTTCGCTCTCTTTATGTGGCTGGACAATCTCCATGCCGCGTCAACCGAAAGGTAAGGGTCATAGCCGATAACCTGCATGCCGAAATGTCTTGCGGCATTTGCAACAAGCACACCGATTGCGCCGAGACCGATAACACCGAGGGTTTTACCCTGAACTTCGTTTCCGGCAAAGTTTGATTTACCTTTTTCAACCTGCTTTGCAACATCGTCTCCCGAAAGGGTTCCAGCCCAATTGATACCGCCTACGATATCTCTTGATGCCAGGAAAAGTCCGGTAAGCACAAGCTCTTTAACCGCGTTCGCGTTTGCACCCGGTGTGTTAAAGACAACAATACCGTTTTGTGAGCACTTGTCAATCGGAATGTTATTTGTACCCGCACCGGCTCTTGCTACGGCTTTTAAGGATTTCGGAAATTCCATGTCGTGCATGGCAAAGCTGCGGAGAATAATACCGTCGGCATCCTTTGAAGCATCATCGGTTACGGTATATTTTGTATTGTCGAGCTGTTCAAGACCGCATGCGGCAATTTTATTTAATGTTAAAATATCAAACATCGATTTTTTACCTCTTTCTATTTGTTTTCTTCTTCGAATTTTCTCATGAATTCAACAAGAGCTTCAACACCTTCAACAGGCATTGCATTGTAAATGCTGGCTCTCATTCCGCCTACTGTTCTGTGACCCTTTAAGTTTACAAATCCTGCTTCCTTTGCTTCCTTTATAAACTTTGCGTTTAAATCATCGTCATCTGTTACGAACGGAACGTTCATAAGCGAACGATCCTCCGGCACAACAGTACCGCGGAACATTTTTGAATTATCGAGGAAGTTGTAAAGAATATCAGCTTTCTTTTCGTTTATTTTCTGAACAGCGGCAACTCCGCCCTGCTCCTTAATCCATTCCAGAACGAGTTTCATGATATAGATACCGTATGTAGGCGGTGTGTTGTACATTGAGCCGTTATCCGCATGGATTTGATAATTGAACATAGTCGGGCAAATATCCATCTGATTGCCGATTAAATCCTCACGAACGATAACCAGTGTAACGCCGGCAGGTCCCAAATTCTTCTGAGCGCCCGCAAAAAGCAGACCGAATTTTGAAACATCGATTTCCTGAGACATTACGCAGGATGATATATCGGCAACAAGTGGGATATCTCCGGTTTCGGGAAGTTGATTGAATCTTGTTCCGTAAATTGTATTGTTAAAGCAGATATAGAAATAATCCGCATCCTTTGAGAAAGTGTTTTTATCAAGCTTCGGGATGTATGAGAATGTTTTGTCTGCAGAAGTTGCAACCTTGTTTACGGTTATGTATCTTTCCGCTTCCTGAGCCGCCTTTTTAGCCCACTGACCTGTGATAACGATATCACACTTTTTGTTTTTGTTTGCAAGATTCATGGGAATCATTGCAAATTGGCTGGAACCGCCGCCCTGGAGGAACATTACCTTATAGTTGTCCGGGACGTGCATAAGCTCTCTTACCAAAGCCTCACATCCGTTGATGATTTCTTCGTAATCCTTGGAACGGTGGCTCATTTCCATTACTGACATGCCTGATTTGCCGTACTCCACCATCTCTTGTTGTGCCTTTCTCAATACTTCTTCCGGAAGCATTGAAGGACCTGCTGAAAAGTTATATACTCTGCTCATTTTATTAACCTCTTTCTTTTTTCGTAATGAAACCATTATACAACATAAAAATTTATCGGTCAATAAAATGGCACAAAAAAGCCTTGGGATTTGTTAAAAAAACTCAATATATCTACTTTTGGTTGATTTTACGGTGCTACATAGTATTTTTCAACCGCGTCGGCGATTGCCCATGCAAGGCGTGAGCGGTAGTCATCATCGCCGAGACGCTTTTCTTCTGCGGGATTCGATAAAAAGCCACATTCGACAAGTATTGCAGGCTGAGGGGGATTTTTCATTAAAAACAAGCTGTTATCGGCTGTTTCTACAACACTTGTGTGCGCGCCGCTGATATCGCTCATGCGTATTTGGATATTTTCAGCAAGGGGCTTTATTGCTTCGAATTTTGCGGAATAGAAGATGCGCAATCCCGAGGCGGAACTGCTCTTATAGGAATTCATATGTATCGAAAGAAATAAATCTGCATCGGATTTCTTCATGATTTTTAATCGTTCGTGCATATCTTCCAGCTTTTTTTTGCGGATATCCGCACTTTCATCCGTCCATATGCCGTTTTCGTCGGTTCGGGTCATGATTACATCAACGCCCTTTGCTTCCAAAACCTCGGCTAATTTTTTTGCTATTGAAAGGTTTATTTCCTGCTCAATACTTCCGCCTGTGCCGACTGCGCCGCCGTCCGGCAAACCGTGTCCCGCATCGACTATTACACGCAGTGAACCGTTTTTTGAGGATTTTCCGTAAGAAGCAATGGAACAGACGGCGGCAAGTGAGAGAGAGATAATTACGGCGCCCACCGCAAGGAGATTTTTTCTGTTAAAAAAAATATACATTATATCACCCGCAATATTATATGATATAATGTATATTTATTATTCGTCATCTTGTACTTTTTCCAAAACGGCAACTTTTGCGCTTTCTATACGGTGGTCGCATATTTTGGTAACCTTAATTTGCAGGCCGTAGGCTTCAAGCTCCGGAGTGGTGCCGTCCTCGGGAATTTCTCCCAGCTCGCCCAAAATCATGCCGGCAAAGGTGTTGTGCTCCTCAATCGGAAGCTCTGTGCCCAAAACCTCGCTTGCAAGCTCAATATCGCATGAGCCGGCAATCTGCCAGGTGTTGGCATCCAGCTGGACAATGTCGTCCTCGGGGTCCTCATCGAAATCGCTGGAAAGATTTCCGACAATTTCTTCAAGCAGGTCGGACATGGTCACAATTCCCGCAAGACCGCCGTATTCGTCCAAAACTACGGCAAAATGATTCTTTGACCGCTGCATTCTGCGGAAAAGCTCATCCGCCTTTATAGTATCGGGAACAAAGTATGGCGGACGGAGAATGGAAGAAACATCGCCGCCGCACAGCAGAGTTTTATAAAAATCCTTGCTGTGAATTATACCTGTTATATTATCTATGCTTTCCTTGCATACGGGATAAATGGTATGGTTGGAGGCGGAAATAATATTTTCCCAATCCTCTGTCTCCTCAGCCCATAAAAGCTCGGCGTCGGTGCGGTGAGTCATAATTTCCTTGACCTGAGTGTCGTCCAGTTCGAAAATGTTATGTATCATTTCCTTTTCATCCGGGTCTATCGCACCACTTTCACTACCAATGTCCACCATCATTCGGATTTCCTCTTCGGTTACCTCTTCCTCGGTATCGTTCGGCTTAATACCGAACAAAAGCAGGAACAGGTTGGATATGCAAGTGAGCATATACGAAAGCGGGAAGCCGATATAATACAAAATCGTTAAAATCCATGAAGTTTTAAGAGCTATCGTGTCGGGGTAAATGTAAGCAATTCGCTTAGGGGCATATACGCCGAAGATAAGCATTAATACCGACAAAAGTGCAACGCACACCGCAGAAGATGCGGAGGAGAGTGCATGGAAAAGAGTTGTCGGAAGATACGTGAAGCACAGTGCCGCCGAGATGAGCTCGCATAAAACCGTAAAAACGCGCACCGAGTTATAAAACTTGCCGGCACTTTCGGTAAGAGCGAGAACACGCTTTGCGGACTTGTTGCCGTCCGACGCAAGCTTTGTAAGCTTTGCTTCATTTACGTTTTCGATTGATGCTTCGAGACAACGTAGGATACCGGAAGTCAGTATCAGTAAAATTATCCACGAACATCGAGAGGGAAGAGAATCCAAAACCATCATCCTTTCTTTTAAATACTTTTGTTATTTTATTGATGTAATGAATTACAAGTAACAATATAACAGAAATTTTTGCAAATGTCAAATTATTTGTAAAAACCTACTTTTTTAAGCAGTGAAAGAAGCACCGTACCCGAGGGGAGCTGCTTTACTTCATCCTCCGTCAGTATTTTAAGTGAAAATACCGAGGTAAAATAAACACATGCCGCAATCGCGATGGATAAAATGAGTGATATTGTGTTGCTGTGGGAGATGTGCATAATGCCCATGTGTATAAAATATGCCGCAACCGCCATAAGCCCTGCGGATATAAGCGGCTTTACAACGTACTTTGAGAGATTGGTTTTAATGTGCACCTGATTTTTCAAAACCGAGAAGCTGTATGCAAAGGAAATAATCTGGCATACAACAGAGCTTATCGGTGCACCGTAGATATTGATTTCCGGACGACGGATAAGAAGTACGTTAAGTATAAATTTTGCGATACAGCCGATAAGAAGCCCGGTTGCAGGCGCAAAAACTTTTCCGACACCTTGGAGAGAGCCGGACAGCGTTTGATTGAGTGCCGTGAAAACCATTGCCGCGGCACTTATCTGCAAAAGGTCGGAGCCGAGCTGTGCGTTTGGGTACAAAAGACCGTATATGGGCTGTGCAAGCGCAATGTATCCGGCGGCGCAAGGAAGCGCTATCAATACGGAAATCATAAGGGAATAGGAAATTTTTTCCGAAGCGTTTTTTTTGTCGCCGCGTTTTAAGGCTCCCGCGATAACCGGCACAAGTACGGTTGAGAACGCAATGTTTACCGAAAGCGGAAGATTTATAAGGGTATCACTTTTTCCCAGCTGACCCGAAAGACGAGCCGCTTCATGGCTGAGCTGTTCCAATGTGGGGTTTATAACAGCCGCGGTGTTTCCGTAGGCGGGAATGAAGTTTGAAAAAGCAACTTCGATTCCACGGGTGATGGTAGCCGTATCTATAAGCCTGTTTACGGCAGAAATAATCGAACCCAACGAAATCGGTATCGATATCATCAATATGCTTTTAAACATTTCAGCCAATGAGGCGGAAATGGTAGGCGCATCCGAGGAATTGATTTTTTCAATGATAGCTTTTCTGCGCTTGTTATAGAACAAGAGAAGATACAGAAAGCTCAAAACGGTGGAAATTGTAGTCGCAATCTGTGCGCCTGATGCCATGAATGCCGCGCGGCGCTCCGAATCATTTTCGGCAACATTTAAAAGTGCCGATAAAATCTGCGGGAAGGTTGCAAGGGCATACACAATCGCAACGGTAAAGAAGCATTTGTAGAATTGCTCAAGTACTTGTGATGTGCTTGTGGCTTTCATATTTTCCATGCCGGTGAAATAGCCGCGTATAACAGATGAAAGACATACAAAAAATATGGACGGTGCAAGACATTTTAAAACATACTGCGTGCCGGGCATGCGTATAACCGAAAATGCGATAAAGTCCGCGCCGAAGTACAAAAGCGCTGATGCGAGAAAGCCTATCCCTGCAAAGAGCATAAGTGCGGATTTGAAAATTTTGTGCGCGCCGCGCCAATCCCCGACGGCGTTGCGCTCCGAGGTCATTTTCGAAATCGCGTTGGGTATGCCGATGGATGATATGGCGAGAAGCAGTGTATAAACCTGAAATCCTGAGTTTAAGTACCCGTTTCCCAAGTCTCCGAAACCGTTAATGTTGGTAATCACGACGCGGTAAACCATACCTAAAAGCTTCACCGCAATCTGAGAGAACATAACGATTGCCACGTTTATCATGAATGATTTTTTCTTTTCCGTTTTGCTCATAGTTTTCTCCTTAACGTAAAGGGCGAGCGATAAAACATCCGCCCGTTTTAACCGAAATATATCCTATATTATATGACAATTTGAGCTTATTATCAAGCAAAACATGAAAAATGTAGCATTATTGTAAAATAAAGTGCGTTTTTTCTTGACAATACCGCGTGAAAAGAATAAAATAGATATGTATGTAAAAATAGGAGTGATAAAAAATATGTTAATTACCAAAGCACCCAAGGGTACAAAGGATTTATTGCCGGCTGAAAGCTATAAATGGCAATATCTTGAAAAAAAGTTTAAGGATATATGCGACAGTTTCGGATATAGGGAGATTCGAGTTCCGACATTTGAGCACACCGAGCTTTTTGAACGCGGAGTGGGCGATACAACGGATGTTGTTGAAAAGCAGATGTACACATTTAACGATAAGCGCGGGAGAAGCATTACGCTGAGACCGGAGGGAACCGCATCGGTTGCCAGATGTTATTTGGAGAATAATCTTTATTCTGCGGCTCTGCCGCTTAAAATGTGGTATAATCTGCCGTGCTTCCGCTATGAAAACAAGCAGAAAGGACGCTTAAGGGAGTTCCACCAGTTCGGAATTGAGGCATACGGCTCAAAGGGTCCGTCCATCGATGCTGAGGTGGTTGCGCTTGCGGTTACATTTTTGGAGGATGCGGGTCTTTGTGATTTATCGGTAAATATTAACAGCATCGGCTGTCCCGAGTGCAGAAAAAAATACAATGAGATTTTAAAGGATTATCTGCGTCCGAAATATGATGAGCTGTGCGAAACCTGCAAAACGCGATTCGAACGAAATCCACTGAGAGTTTTGGATTGCAAATCGGAGATATGCCGCGAGCTTGCAAAGGATGCGCCGAGACTTTTGGATTACATCTGCGATGATTGCCGCGAGCATTTTGAAAGCTTCAAAAAAGCCCTTGAAAATATGGGAATTTCATATAATGTAGACAATGGTATAGTAAGAGGGTTGGATTATTACACAAAAACCGTGTTCGAAATCATTTCCGGACCATTTACCGTTTGCGGCGGCGGACGATATGACGGATTGGTTGAAGAATTCGGCGGAGAACACACACCTGCCATAGGATTTGGATTGGGGATTGAGAGATTGCTTTTGAGGCTGGAGGAAAACGGAGTTACGATACCGGACGAGACAAAGCCGGATTTGTATGTTGCTCCTCTCGGAAAAACCGCGGCGGAAAAAGCACAGGAAATTGTTTTCAAACTGCGCAAATGCGGCATAAAAGCGGAATGTGACCACATGGAAAGAGGTCTTAAGCCGCAAATGAAGTATTCGGACAAGCTTGGTGCAAAATTCACGCTGGTTTTGGGGGATAATGAAATAGAAACGGGAAAAATCAAACTGAAGAATATGCAATCGGGTGAGCAGACCGAATGGGAACTGGATAACATTACGGGATTTTTCAAAAAAAAGTAAGCATTGGCGATATTTCGTGAAAGGAATGAATTATAATGGATACAATGAAGGGATTAAAGCGCACACATTACTGCGGCGAGGTTGAAGGAATCGGAAATACGGTTGTTGTGGGCGGATATGTGCAGAAAATCCGCAATATGGGAACTTTGATTTTTATTGATTTGCGCGACAGAACGGGCATTGTTCAGTTGGCGTTCGACGATACAACGGTGCGTGAAGTTTTTGAAAAGGCGGCGGGCTGTCACAGTGAATATGTGCTCATGGCGAAAGGAGTTGTGAGAGAGCGCGAAAGCAAAAACGAAACGATTAAAACCGGAAATATCGAGATATTTGTTGATGACTTGCGCATACTTGCAAAGGCTCAGACACCGCCTTTTGAAATTACCGATGAAACGAACGTAAACGAGGAACTGAGACTTAAGTACAGATATCTTGACCTCAGAAGAAAACCCCTTGCGGACAATATTATGATGAGAAGTAGAATTGCAAAGGCGGCGCGGGACTATTTTGCGGAGAACGGATTTATCGAAATCGAAACGCCGATGATGATGAAGTCAACTCCCGAGGGTGCAAGAGACTATCTTGTGCCGTCACGTGTGCATCATGGTAAATTCTATGCTCTGCCGCAATCCCCGCAGATATATAAACAGCTTTTGATGATTGCGGGTTTTGACAGATATATTCAGCTTGCAAGGTGCTTCCGCGATGAGGATTTGAGAGCGGACAGACAGCCTGAATTTACTCAGATAGACATGGAAATGTCCTTTGTTGAGGTTGAGGATATCCTCAGTATGGTTGAGGGATTTATCGGATATTTGTTCAAAACTATTTTGGATAAGGACATCAGCCTGCCCTTGCCGCGCTTAACCTATCGTGAGGCAATGGAACGCTACGGTTCGGACAAGCCTGATACCCGCTTCGGTATGGAAATTACCGATATTTCGGATTTGGTAAAGGATTGTGGCTTTGGAGTATTTACTTCCGCTGTAAGCGGCGGTGGTTCGGTTCGTGCAATTGTTGCGAAGGACGCCGTTTCGGTATATACAAGAAAGGAAATTGACCGCCTTACTGAATTTGCGCGCGGAATAGGTGCAAAGGGGCTTGCTTACATTCGTTGGGTTGAAGATGAGCCGAACTGCTCTTTTGCGAAATTCATGGAAAAGAGCGAAATCGATGCGATTTTGGAAAAGGTCGGCGCACAAAAAGGCGATTTGGTGCTGATTGTGGCGGACAAGGACAAGGTTGTTCTTCCTACATTGGGTGCACTCAGATTGAATGTGGCAAAGCGACTTGAAATAATCCCCGAGGGCTTCAACTTCCTCTGGATTACGGAATTCCCGTTCTTTGAATATAATGAAGAAACCAGAAAATGGGATGCAATGCACCATCCTTTCACAATGCCTATGGACGAATGTATCGGATACCTTGATTCTGCACCCGAAAAGGTTACCGCCAAGGCGTATGATTTGGTTCTGAACGGAACGGAACTTTCAAGCGGTTCGATAAGAATTACCGATTATGAGCTTCAGCAAAGGATGTTTGAGGCATTGGGACTTAACGACGAGGAAATCGAGGCAAAGTTCGGATTTTTGGTTGAAGCATATAAATACGGAGCGGCACCTCACGGAGGATGCGGCATAGGTCTTGACCGTCTGGCAATGATAATGTGCGGAGCGGAAAGTCTTAAGGATGTTACCGCTTTCCCGAAAGTGCAGAATGCTTCCGAGCTTATGTCAAGCGCTCCGGGACCGGTTGATTCCACACAGCTGGAAGAGCTGGCAATAAGTATAATTAAAGATGCGGAATAATTTTAAAGGGGAGTAAGATGAAAGTTTTACATCCCTTTTAAAATTTAAAAGCAAAAGGAGATAAACAGAAAAGGCTTGAAAAATTCGCATTTGCGTTATATAATATTTATTACAGTAATTTTAAACGAGGGATAGTATGAAACCTGTTGTAGGATCGGTTTTTCCGTTCTTGTCCGGTTCGGAATTCGCCGATAAGCATGTAGAAAAAATTAAAATATCGAAGCACCTCAGAAAAATGCAGGTTATGATTGCGGAGGATATTTCCGAGGAGGTGAGACATGAAGCGGAGCGCATGCTGGCAAAACATATGCGGCTCTCCCGAGTGTCGGTTGTGAAAAGAGAAGAGGAAATGGTTGAGGCAAGCGAGGAACGGGAAACTTTCGAAAGAAGTACCGCAAATGCCGTAAGGACGGAAAAAGTGCACACAGTACGCGATTTGGGTAAAGCACATTCCGAGGGGATAATTTACGGAAGTGCGATACGCTCCGACCTTATGCCGATTTCCCGGATTTCCGAAAACAGCGGAGCGGTTTGCTTTGAGGGGACGGTTTTCGGATTTGAAACCAAAGATATTAAGAGCAAAAAGACCGGCAAGGAGTTTCATCTTGTCATGCTCGATGTGACGGATTTTGAGGATTCCGTTTCGGTACAGATGTTCGTTGAGATAAAAGAGGAGAACGAAGAAAAATTCGATGGGGTCTTAAAAGCTTTTTCAAAGGTAAACAAAAGCGTGGAAAAGGGCGGTCTTAAAGCGGGCGTTTATGTGGCGATAAAGGGAAAAGCCCAGTACAATAAATATGCCGATGAAGTTATCGTTATGGCAAATTCGATTTGTTATGCCGAGCCACCCGCCGAGAAAACGGACGATGCGGAAAAAAAGAGAGTGGAGCTTCATTTGCATACCCAGATGTCGCAGATGGATGCAGTTTCCTCTGCGGCGGGTCTTATTGACCGAGCCGTCTCCTGGGGACATACCGCGATTGCGATAACCGACCATGGTGTGGTGCAATCCTATCCGGACGCGCTTAAAGCGTCGGGGGACAATGAAAAGATTAAGGTCATTTACGGCGTAGAGGGATATTTGGTGGACGATTCCGCCAAAATATGTGAGGGCGTTACCGAGGAAAATATGTCAGACCGCTTTGTGGTGTTTGATATTGAGACAACCGGTCTTTCTAAAAACTCGGACAAAATAACCGAAATCGGCGCGGTAAAGGTGGAAAACGGAGCGGTAACGGAGCGCTGGAGCAGTTTTGTCAATCCTGAGCGGCATATTCCGCAGAATATAACGGAGCTTACTTCAATTACCGATGACATGGTTGCGGACGCTCCGAAAATCAATGAGATTTTACCGGATTTTTTTGAGTTTGCAAAAGGGTGTGTGTTGGTTGCGCATAATGCAAAATTTGATACCGGATTTATGCGCGTTGCGGCGGAAGAATGTGGTATTGAATACAATTTTCCGCACCTTGACACCCTCCAACTGGCAAAGTGCATATACCCCGATATGGGAAATTATAAGCTCAATAATCTTGCAAAACATTTAAAGGTGGTGCTGGAAAATCATCACAGAGCAGTAGACGATGCCAAAGCCACGGCGGATATATTTGTGAAGATGTTAGCGCAGCTTAAGGAGGATGGCAAGGAGGATATAAGCAAGCTGAATAATGTTTTTGATATGCGCGGTGTGGCGAAAAGAAACCGTGCAAACCATATAATTTTGCTTGCAAAAAATCTTGTGGGTGTGCGCCATATTTATGAGATGGTTACCGAATCGCACCTTAAATATTTTTTCCGTACACCGAGACTCCCGAGAAGTTTGATAGAGGAAAAGCGTGAGGGACTTATTATCGGCTCCGCATGTGAAGCGGGAGAGCTGTTCCGCGCAGTGGTGGCGGAGGCGCCCGAAAAGGAGATAGAGAAGATTGTCGATTTTTACGATTATCTTGAAATACAGCCAATCGGTAACAATGCATATATGAAAGCATCCCCGGATTTCCCAAAAGTGAATACCGATGAGGATTTACGGAATTTAAACCGACGAATTGTTGAGCTGGGCGAGAAATACAATAAGCCTGTGGTAGCGACATGCGACGTGCATTTCATGGACCCGGACGGCGCGGATTACAGAAAAATTCTTATGCATTACAAAGGTTTTGCGGATGCAGATAATCAGGCGCCGCTGTATTTCAGAACAACCGGTGAAATGCTTGAAGAATTTGCGTACCTGGGCGAGGAAAAGGCATATGAGGTGGTGGTGGAAAACACAAATCTCATTGCGGATATGGTGGAAAAAGTGCGGCCTATTCCGACGACAAAGTGTCCGCCTGTGGTTGAGGGCGCAAAGGAGGGTATCGTAAACGACTCCACAACGAGGGCAAAGGAAATTTACGGCGACCCTCTGCCCGAGGTTGTTCAAAAACGATTGGACAAGGAATTGTATTCGATTACAACCTACGGATTTTCGGTTATGTACCGCATTGCGCAGGAGTTGGTTCGCAAATCTTTGAGCGACGGATATTTAGTGGGGTCACGAGGCTCTGTGGGCTCATCATTCGTAGCGTTCTTGTCGGATATAACCGAGGTTAATTCGCTTCCGGCACATTACATATGCCCCAATTGCAAAAATTTTGAGCTGGTGGGAAGCGATACCGGTATTTCGGGCTGTGACTTGCCGGACAAGATTTGCCCGAAGTGCGGAACGCAGTATAAAAAGGACGGGCATGATATTCCATTTGAAACTTTTTTGGGGTTTAAGGGGGATAAAGAACCGGATATCGACTTGAATTTTTCCGGCGAGTATCAACCTACGATACACAAATATACCGAAACGTTTTTTGGAGAGGGGCATGTTTTCCGTGCGGGAACAATAGGAACCGTTGCAGAAAAGACCGCATACGGATATGTAAAAAAATATGCCGAGGAAAAGGGCATACATATAAGAAATGCGGAAATGAAGCGCCTTGCTTCCGGATGTGTCGGTGTAAAACGAACTTCGGGACAGCATCCGGGGGGAATTATAGTTGTTCCCTATACCAATGATATCCATGAATTCTGCCCGGTTCAGCACCCGGCAGATGATGTAAATTCGACTATAATAACGACGCATTTTGATTACCACTCAATCGACCAAAATCTGCTTAAGCTGGATGAGCTGGGTCACGATGACCCGACAGTTATCAGAATGCTTGAGGATTTGACAGGCGTGGATGCAAAGGGGATTCCGCTGGGGGATAAAAAAACGCTGAGCCTTTTTACATCAAACGAAGCGCTTGCTCTTAAGGACGGAGAGGATATCGGTACGAACCTCGGAACGTACGGCGTGCCGGAGTTTGGAACAAAGTTCGTTCGACAGATGCTTGAGGACACAAAACCGAAAAAGTTTTCCGAACTTGTGAGAATATCGGGGCTTTCACATGGTACCGATGTATGGCTCGGAAATGCACAGGAGCTGATACGTCAGGAAATTTGTGATCTGTCACATTCGATTTGTACTCGTGACGATATTATGATTTACCTTATAGCGTGCGGTGTTGAGGCGGGGCATGCGTTTAAAATAATGGAGGCTGTGCGAAAGGGAAAGGGCTTAAAACCGGAGGATGAAGAGGCAATGAGAAACGCAAATGTTCCCGAATGGTACATGGAGTCCTGTAAAAAGATAAAATACATGTTCCCTAAGGCGCATGCAGTTGCTTACGTAACAATGGCGCTCAGAATTGCATGGTTTAAGGTGTACTATCCCATGGAGTTTTATATAGCATATTTTTCGGTAAGAGCTGATGATTTTGACGCATCAATTATGACAAAGGGCATAAACGCGGCAAGACAGGCGATAGAGGACTTAAAGGAGAAACGCAACAACGGAACAATTTCGCCAAAAGAGGAAAATTTGGTGCCGATTTTGGAAATGTGCGTGGAGATGTACGCTCGCGGTGTGGGATTCATACCGATTGATTTGTATAAATCGGAGGCAACAAGATTTTTGCCAACGCCGGACGGGATTTTACCGCCTCTTAACGCGCTTCCGGGCATGGGTGACAATGCCGCCAGAGCGATTGTGGAGGCAAGGCAGAACGGCGAATTTAAGACGGTTGAGGAATTCAGAGTCCGAACCGGTGCAACAAAAACAATCATTGAAATGCTTGTTGAGGAGGGATGTCTTGACATTCCGGAAAAAGACCAGGTATCGCTGTTTGATTAATTAAATGCTAAGGAGTGAATTTTAAGGGCATGGAACTTGTATATGTGTTCTTTACGGGGAGTGTTTTCGGCTGGTGTCTTGAAACGGTTTTCAGGCGTTTCTGCAAAAGCAATATTTCGCGAAAGTGGATTAATCCGGGATTTTTAACGGGTCCTTATCTGCCGCTTTACGGTTTTGGCTTGTGTACGCTGTATTTGCTGGCAGAACTTGAAAAAGGGATAAACATAGGAAATCCGATACTTCTAAAAATTGCGGTGGTTATACTTATGACGGTATGTATGACACTTTTGGAGTTGATTGCGGGTCTGATATTTGTAAGGGGAATGAATTTGAAGTTGTGGGATTACAGCGACAAACCGCTCAATTACAAAGGGATTATCTGCCCGGAATTTTCCTTTTACTGGATGATACTCGGTATGGTTTATTATTTTGGACTTCATGGTTTTATGTGTGATTTTACCAATCTTATGACCGCAAGCGATAAATGGCTGTTTCATTTCGGGTTTTTGGCGGGTGTGTTCTCGGTTGACGTGGGATATTCAATTCAGATTGCGGCGAAAATCAAAAAATTCGCGGCGGAAAATAATATTCTGGTTCGGTATGAGGAACTTAAAGCGACAATTCGGAAACATGCAGAGGAAAGGCGGGAGAAATATTCCTTTATATTCGCCATGTATTCCAAAGAGCCGCTTTCGGAACATTTGAAAAAGTATTATGAAGCCAATAAAATGATTCGTGAGTTGAAAAAACGCGTGCATGATAAAAAAATCAAAAAATAAAAAAGTCCGAAGCGATTGCTTCGGACTTTTTAGCCTCAGATTTCTCCGAGAGCATATTTTTGCTTGTACTTGCTGTACAGCTCCTTGTATTCGGGGCTGGTGTTTCGAATCTCCTTTAAGGATTCGTGGATATTCATATTGTTGTGCGCTACATCAAAGATACATACCGCGATATTTGAACAGTGGTCAGATGTACGTTCGAGATTGGTGAGCAAATCGGACCAGATAAATCCTGCTTCGATTGTACAGTTGCCCTTTTGCAGGCGGAGAATATGACGCGTGCGCATTTTCTCCTTCAGGGTGTCGATAACCTCTTCAAGAGGTTCAACTTTTGAGGCGGAATCCAAATTATCGTTGATAAAGGAATCCAGCGACGCATCAAGAATTTCGGTCACCGCGGCAAAAAGTGTATGCAGGTCGGATTTTGCCGAACCGGAGAAATTGATATTTTTTTCTTGAAGCTCTTCATAAGATTCAAGAAGATTCACACTGTGGTCGGAAATTCGTTCAAAATCACCTATTACTTTTAAAAGTTTGGCGATTTCAATGCTTTCCTGCTCGCTGACGGGACGACCGCTGAGGCGAACAAGATAGGTTCCCAAAACGTCCTCGTAGTGGTCGGTTTTTTTCTCGATTTTGCGAATTTCAGCGGCGGCTTCATCGGAATAGTTATCAAAAATTTCAAGACTTTTTCTGAGTGCGGATGCCGCTGTATCAGCCATTTCCGCCGCAAGCTTATGACAGTATTCGAGCGCAACGGGAGGCGTTGTCAAAAGTCGGTCATCAATTTCCGAAACAATTTCCTTTGATTTGTCATCCGGCACAAGCTTAACAACAAGCTTTTCCAAAAGACCGGACATTGGGAAGAGAATTGCCGTACATATAAGGTTGAACGCCGAGTGCGCGACCGCGATGCCGAAAAGACTTGCGGATTCGTTTAAAAGTATCGGGTTTAGTGCCGATTTTACAATAACAAACAGCGCAAGAAGGATAACCGTTCCTATAATGTTGAAGAAAAGGTGCACAAGCGCTGTACGCTTGGCGTTTTTGTTTGTACCGAATGAGGATAAAATCGCTGTTATACATGTTCCGATATTCTGACCCATGATGATAGGTATTGCCGCGCCGTAAGAAACTGCGCCGGTTGCCGCAAGTGCCTGAAGAATACCGACAGATGCCGAACTTGATTGAATTATTGCGGTCAGAATTGCACCGGCGAGCGCGCCGAGAACAGGGTTTTTGAAAAGAATGAAAAGGTTACGGAACGCTTCTACTTCGGAAAGCCCCGAAACTGCGCCGGACATTGCATCCATACCGAACATAAGTGTGGCAAAGCCTAAAAAAATTGTTCCGGTATCCTTTTTTTTGCTGTTGCCAATCATGTAGAGAATAATTCCGACAGCGGCAAGAACGGGCGTGAAAGAAGTAGGTTTGAAAAGGGATACTATAAAGCTGTTGCTTTCAATGCCCGCGAGGCTAAGTATCCATGCGGTAACTGTTGTACCGATGTTTGCACCCATAATAACGTTTATGGATTGCTTTAAGGTCATAAGTCCGGAATTTACGAATCCCACAACCATAACGGTTGTTGCGGAAGAACTTTGAATGACCGCCGTAACGGCAAGTCCGGTAAAAAGCCCCATAAGTTTGTTGGTTGTGAGTTTGCCGAGAAGCGCACGAAGTCCGCCGCCGGCACGGCGCTCAAGAGCTTCGCCCATTATGCTCATGCCGAACAGGAATAAGCTGAGACCGCCGATAAGAGTTAATGCGTCAAAAATGTCCATAAAATTTACCTCCGATAAGATGAGTATTTATGCTTCTGTATGTAAATCTATCTAAAACCGCCGCCGATAACGGCTGGGCGGCATCATTGTTCGGACGTTTATGGTTACTCCGTTTTAGTTTAACCGATTTGAGAAAAAATATTTATCCCGAAATATCTCCATTATGAATATATCATACAAATTTAAAAATGTCAATATGGAATTTTAATTTTTTAGATTGGGGAATGGGGAGAAGAGAATATAAAACGTATTGATTTAAGTGCGCTTTTTGTATAACGAAAGCCACTGGGGAGTAGGGCGGCTGGGTAGAGGCTTTGCTGATGAACAAATGGTAGGGACGTACGTTCTGGCTGTCCGCATATGCCGTTTTTTATATATTTGTACTTTTGAGCGACCAAAAGTACGAAAAGTCCAAAGGGACATCCTTTGAAACCCGCAGGCTTGCAGCTTCAAACAAGTCGCAAGTTTTGTTTCCTTATGAGATAAAGTAAAAGCCGCAAAACTTCGACAACTCGCCTTATATGTGCAAGCCAAGGGGAGATATATGCGAAATTTTCTTCAAAGCGGTTATAAGTTTAAAAACACGAAGAAGTGCGGCAAACAGAATATTTTGAAAAAAACAGTAGCGCAAGAAATTACAAAGGTTAAAAAGAAATAGCTATTTATGGGCGGCAAATTTTTGACTTTCGGTTACATTACAGATGTAATATTTTTCGGATGATTAGGCAGCTATGCTGTTATGATTTGAATTCGTCGTATTTTCTCGCTATGCTCTATGATTTGAATTGCATTTAAATGCACCGAAAGGTGTCTTGCGTGAACTTCAAGCTCAATTCACAAAATCATAGGCGTCAATTCTTACTGCAGGTAATTCATTAAAAAAGCACTTCCGAAGAAGTGCTTTTATTTGGAGGCACCACCCAGATTTGAACTGGGGCATAGAGGTGTTGCAGACCTTTGCCTTACCACTTGGCTATGGTGCCGTTTATAGAAAAAGACGCAAATCTATTAAATAAGCGTCTTTTGTAAATGGAGCGGAAGACGAGATTCGAACTCGCGACGTTCACCTTGGCAAGGTGACGCT
>CAYMBZ010000005.1:0-48328 GCA_964388835.1 uncultured Lachnospiraceae bacterium | reverse complement strand
TCATTATTCCGTCACATTCCTCGCAGATTTCTTCAATATTGTCAATTCCGTTGCGATTTTCGATTTTTGCAAGCAAATCGATATTTTTTCCGCCGTTTTCATCCAAAAACATGCGCATGGAATGAATATCCGCGCGGCTTGACACAAAAGATGCCGCAACAAAATCAACATCATTTTCGATACCGAACAGCAAGTCCTCCTTATCCTGTTCGCTCAAAAAAACCTGATTTAAAACCTTATTGGGAAAACTCATACTCTTTCTGTTTGAAATCTCTCCGCCGCAAACGACCTTACAAATTGCATCGGTTTCGTTTTTTTCTGTTACCTCAAAAATAACCAGACCGTTATTTACTTGAACCCTATCACCTACCTGCAAATCGTTTACCAGACCGGAATAGCTTACCGAAACGCGTGTTTCGTCACCCTCAATATCATCTGTGGTGAAGCTGAAAGTATCCCCGTCCTTTACATAAACCTTTCCGTCCCTAAAGGTTTTTATGCGGTACTCTGGTCCCTTTGTATCCAACATTATCGCAATCGGAAGCTTTAATTTTTCACGAACCTTTTTTATCATATTTATTTTTTCCAAATGCTCGGCATGTGTTCCGTGGGAAAAATTAAGCCGCGCAACATTTAGACCCGCCTTGCACATTTCGGTAAAAACCGTTTCATTACTGCTTGCAGGACCTATTGTACCTATAATTTTTGTTTTTCTCATTTTCCTTATCCTCGTTACTATTTCTTTGATATATTTTAATCAATTATATGATTTTCAAAATCTCCACCATTATACAGTATATCACAAAACACAAATTTTGTAAATAGCAACCCGTAAAATCCGCACAACAATTTTCAAAAAACTTGCATTAAAAAGGAAGCCGCAAAACCTTGCCGCTTCCTTTGTCTTATTCATGTAATCAATCTTTCATTAACGTAACCAAAACTGCCTTTTGCGCATGCAATCTATTTTCCGCTTCATCGAAAATTTCATCCGCATGCTTTTCAAAGGTTTCAGACGTAATTTCTTCACCGCGATGTGCCGGCAAGCAGTGGAGCACCATTGCCCCATCATTTGTAAGCGCCATCAGTTCCTCATTAACCTGATATCCGGCAAAAATCTTTTTGCGTTCTTCCGCTTCCGCCTCCTGTCCCATAGACGCCCATACATCAGTGTAGACAACATCCGCGCCGCGTACAGCTTCTTTTATGTCGGGTGTGCAGACAAAATCTCCGTTTTCCTTTGCCCATGCCATAATTTCAGCATCCGGCTGATTTGTTTCGGGACAAGCAATAGCAACGCTCATACCGGATTTTATACATCCTACGATAAGTGAATTTGCCATATTGTTGCCGTCTCCCACAAAGCACAGCTTAAGCCCGCCGAGTTTTCCCTTATGCTCACGAATCGTAAGCAAATCAGCCAATACCTGGCAAGGATGTGCATAGTCCGTCAATCCGTTGATAACCGGAATGCTTCCGTATTTAGCCAAAGCTTCAACCTCTTCTTGGTCAAAGGTTCTGATCATTATTCCGTCTATAAAGCGCGAAAGTACTCTCGCGGTATCTTCAACCGGCTCTCCGCGTCCTATCTGCAAATCGTTTGAACTCAAAAACATCGGATTTCCGCCCAACTCATACATGCCCACTTCAAAGGACACACGCGTGCGGGTAGATGCTTTTTCAAAAATCATTCCCAAAGATTTTCCCGCAAGATGCTTATGCTCAATCCCGTTTTTCTTTTCATATTTAAGCTGATCCGCAAGATTTAATATCTCCACGATTTCTTCGCCCGTCAAATCGGACAATTTAAGTAAATGTTTCATTTTTCTATAACCTCCTTAAGAATTTTTATACCCTTGTCGATTTCATCATATGTTATGTTCAGTGCCGGCAAAATACGTACCTTGGTTTTTGCCGTCAACACCAAAAGGCCGCATTTTAAACATTCGTTCGCAATTTCTCCCGCCGGCTTTTCGGTTTCTATTCCAAGCATCATGCCCATGCCGCTTACCGACTTAACACCGCGTATATCCAAAATTGCATTTTTCAGATATTCACTCTTTTTGTCCACCTCGCTTAAAAAATCTTCATCCAAACGCTTTATTACGCTTATTGCCGCTGCCGCGCAAATCGGATTTGCACCAAATGTTGAGCCATGGGTGCCCTTTGTCAGTGTATCGCACACTTTCTCCCCCAAAAGAGTTGCGCCCATCGGAAGCCCTCCCGCAAGTCCCTTTGCGGTTGAAACTATATCCGGTGTCAGACCAAGCTTCATATACGAATACAGTGCGCCGCATCTGCCGTTTCCCGTTTGAACTTCATCCACAATCAGTAAAACGTCTTTTTCCGTCGTGATTTTTTCAATCTGTGCCAAAAAAACCTCGTCCAAAACATTCACGCCGCCCTCACCTTGCACGGTTTCAATCATTATTGCGGCGGTTTTCTCTGAAACCGCGTTTATGAGTGCCTCGCAATCATTTGTCTTAACATGCACAAAACCGTTAGTAAATGGGGTGAAATTTTTATGGAACACCTCTTGTCCGGTTGCGGACAGAGTTGTCACCGTTCTTCCGTGAAAACTGTTTTCCAGCGTAATAATAACGTTTTTTCCCGGATTTTTATCGGTTCCATACTTGCGCGCCGCCTTTATGGCACACTCATTCGCTTCCGCACCCGAGTTTGAGAAAAATACCTTTTCCATGCCCGTTTTGGTGCAGAGCATTTCCGCCAAAACCGCACTATTTTCATTATAATACAAATTTGACGTATGCTGTATTTTATCGAGCTGTGCCGTGACAGCGTTTTTCCATTCATCATCGCATGCACCAAAAGAATTAACGGCAATTCCGCTTCCGAAATCAATGTATTCCGTTCCGTCCTCACCGTACAGCGTACTGCCCTTGCCTCGGCTGATTACAACGTCAAATCTGCCGTAGGTCGGCGCAACATACTCCTTATCAAGCTCTTTTACAGTCATTTTCTATCCTCCCGTAAGCTGACACTTAAATCATACAAACATTGTTCCGATACCCTCATCGGTTAAAACCTCCAGAAGTATCGCATGCGGTACTCTGCCGTCTATCATGAACACCTTGCTTACGCCCTGGCGTACAGCTTCGATACAGCAATCCACTTTTGGAATCATTCCTCCCGAGATAATTCCCTCATTCATAAGCTGCGGTGCTTCGCTTGCATGCACCAGCGGTATCAGTGAATTTTCATCTTCCTTATCCCGCAAAAGACCGCGGATATCGGTCATGGAAATAAAGCTTTCCGCCTTAAGCATACCCGCGATTTTGGATGCCGCAGTGTCCGCATTTATATTATAAATATTATTTTCGTCGTCACATCCAACAGTTGAAATTACCGGAATATACCCCTTATCCAAAACATCCAAAATAGGCTGTATGTTTACATCGGTGATTTTTCCCACATATCCGAGCCTTTCATCCAGCATTTCCGCCTTGATTATATGCCCGTCACAGCCGCACAGCCCCATTGCCTTTCCGCCCATGTTCTGAATGAGATTTACCAGTCCTTTGTTTATCTTGCCCGACAGCACCATTTGGCAAATTTCCGCCGTTTCACGGTCGGTAACACGAAGTCCGTCAACAAATTCCGTCTTTTTTCCCACCTTGTTGAGCATGCCCGTAATCTCCGGACCGCCGCCATGAATAAGCACAACCTTAACGCCGATTAAGGACAAAAGCACAATATCCCCCATAACCGCATTTTTCAATTCTTCGTTAATCATCGCATTTCCGCCGTATTTAATTACGATAATTTTGTTGTAATATTGCTGAATATACGGCAGAGCCTCTATCAAAATTTTTGCGCGGTCGGTATTTTCTATCTTCATTTCCGTAACATCCCTTTCAGTTTATCATGTGCGATAATCGCCGTTTATCTTAACATAATCGTATGTGAGGTCGCATCCCCATGCCGTAGCGGCAAAGTCGCCGTCTCTCAGTGTAATGTCGATTATAATTTCATCCTTGGTCAATATCTCTTTGGCAAGCTCTTCAGAAAATTCTATTCCGCTTCCGTTTTTACATACCTCTATTCTGCCCACCTTGGATTCCAATGCAACATCAATCTTTGTAATATCGGTATTTGCACCGGCATAGCCTATCGCGCAGAGAATTCTTCCCCAGTTTGCATCCGCTCCGAACATTGCCGCCTTAAAAAGTGATGAAGTTATAACGCTTTTGGCAATCGCTTTGGCATCCTCTTCGGTTTTTCCGCCCGAAACTCTGCACTCAAGCAGTTTTGTTGCGCCCTCGCCGTCCTTTGCGATTTTTCGGCAAAGTTTTGTTGTTACCGCATTAAGCGCACGGCAGAACTCCTCGTAATCATCGTCCTCGCAAGCTATAACGTCATTTCCCGCTTCGCCGTTGGCAAGCACCGTAACCATATCGTTAGTTGATGTGTCCCCGTCAACGCTTATCATATTAAATGTGTTTTTTACATCCGCAGACAAAGCTTTTTGAAGCATTTCATGAGTAATTGCACAATCGGTTGTAATAAACACAAGCATTGTTGCCATGTTGGGGTGAATCATTCCCGAGCCCTTTGCGATTCCACCGATTTTGCACACTTTTCCGCCTATTTCAAATTCAAAAGCCGCTTCCTTTCGAACGGTATCGGTTGTCATAATCGCACTCGCCGCCGTACTGCTTCCGTCCTCATCAAGCATTTTGACCAAATTTGGCATTGCGTTTTCTATAGGTGTGGTATCGAGCGGCTGCCCTATAACTCCGGTAGATGCCACAATTACATCGTCTCGGCTCACACCGGCATGTTCTTCCACAAATCCGCACATTCTCTCTGCAACCGCTATTCCGTCGCTGTTACAGGTATTTGCATTTCCGCTGTTGCATATAACCGCACGTGCAATTCCGTTTTCAATGTTTTTCTTCGTAACCCATATCGGCGCACCTTTAACAAGGTTTTGAGTATAGCATCCCGCCGCCGTACACGGCACAGAGCTTACAATAAGCGCCAAATCAGCTTTACTTTTATTCTTGCGTATACCCGCATGTATTCCCGCGGCGCTGAATCCCTTTGCCGCGCAAATTCCTCCGTTTATTTTCTTCATATTAAAATATCCTTTCTGATGTCTATAAACTTAGTCCCTTTGTTTCTTCACAGCCCAGCGCAAGATTCATGCACTGCAGAGCGGCACCGGATGAGCCCTTTCCCAAATTATCAAATCTTGCGGCTATTATAATTCTGTCATCATTGCCGCTGACCTCGATTTCCAGTGAATCCTTTCCCGAAAGATTGTTGCTTCCCAAAAATCCCTCTCTGCCGAAAGGCATCACCGAAACAACGCCTTTTTCGTTATAATACTCCGCCAAAGCTTCATGAATATCTTTTGCATTTACGTTTTTATTTAATAAATTCGAATACAACGGTACCGAAACCACCATTCCGCTGTAATAATCCGCCACAATAGGAGCGAATATCGGATTTTGTGAAAGTCTGCATATAGCTTTCATTTCTTTCAAATGCTTGTGGTTTTGAGTAAGACCGTACTGTCGCGGGGAATCAAGTTCCGCTTGCCTTTCCCCGCTCTCATATTCGGCAATCATTTTCTTCCCTCCGCCGGAATAACCCGTAACCGAATAGCAAACAAGGGGATAATCCACAGGCAGTATGCCCAGTGAAACAAGCGGATGTACAAGGGAAATAAATCCGCCGGCATGACAGCCCGGAACGGCTATCCTGTTTTTATGCATAATTTCATCCTTGAATTTTTCCGAAAGCTCCGGGAAGCCGTATGCCCATCCTACATCTGTTCGATGAGCCGTGGATGTGTCCAAAATTTTCACACCGCTATCGGAAATCGCCGCGACTATTTCTCTTGCGGCATCGTCCGGCAAGCATAAAAATGCGGCATCGGCACTCTCAATAGCCTCTTTTCTGCAAGCAATATCTTTTCTTTTTTCCTCACTTATCGTGATAAGCTCTATATCTTCTCTTTCGGCAAGCCGTTGAAAAATCCTTAGTCCCGTCGTTCCGACACTTCCGTCAACAAATACCTTTTTCATGTTATCTCCTTCGGCACATCCGCCGTGTATGGCGTTCGCCACTTTTACCTTGGTGTATAAATATACATTTTATCATACATAAGATTATCTCACATCTTACCTCATTTGTCAAGCTTATACTTTGTGTACATTTTTAGTATTTATGCATTTTTGTGAATATTTATAAAACGAATTGCATTGTGACATACATTTTTGTAACTTTTTTCGACACCTTTTTTACCGCGATATATGGAAAAACAGCACGAATTGTGTTATAATGCACATATGCGCATTTTTATGCAAAAAACAAAACGGAGATAAATTATATGAACAAACAGCTTAAATCAACCTTAATACTTTTTACAACCGCAATTATATGGGGTTTTGCCTTTGTGGCGCAGTGCTATGTGGACACAAATGTTTTGGGGAATTTTTCCTTTAACGGAATACGCTTTCTGCTCGGCGCGGTATCCCTTATACCGGTAATACTGATTTTTGAGCGGGAAAGCATGACATCAGCTTCCGCAAAAAAATTATTGCATGCATCACTTCTTGCCGGAACGGCTCTATTTATCGCCTCGGCACTTCAGCAATACGGAATCAGCCTTACTCACAATGCCGGCAAAAGCGGCTTTATAACAGGTCTTTATACGGTTTTGGTTCCCATATTCGGGCTGGTTATTTACAGAAAAAAAACAAGGCTCAACACCTGGCTTGCCGCGATATGTGCCGTCTTAGGTCTCTACCTTCTCGGTGCTCCGAACGGCATAGGTTCAGTTGAGCTTGGCGACTTTGTTGTGTTTATCGGCGCATTTTTCTGGGCGGCGCACATTCTTATCGTTGATAAAACCTCAGTCGATGTAAGCCCGATAAAATTTTCTTCACTGCAATTTGCCGTATGCGGGCTTTGGAATATGATTTTTGCGCTTATTTTTGAGGATATAACATGGGCCGGAATTTCCGCAACAATGTTCCCTATTTTGTTTACCGGCATTATGTCCACCGGAGTTGCATACACCTGCCAGATTATCGGGCAAAGAAACTGTGACCCGAATTACGCGGCAATTATCCTCTCAAGTGAATGTGTATTCAGCGCAATCGGAGGCGCACTTATCTTAAACGAAGTCATGACGCCGCGCGGATATATCGGCTGTGTACTGATTTTCGCCGGAATATTGCTCTCGCAGTTCAAGAAAAAGACCAATTAAAAAAACGTACCAAAAAACTGCTCCGATTCATCATGAATCGGAGCAGTTTTTTACCCTTTGCGGCATGCATAAAAATTCATTTTTCAAATCATCTTGCAAGCCGCTTTCCTTTAATCCCATATCGTATCAAGCCAAGTATCTTTTCGTTATACTTGCTTTTCAAAATCACTTTTTATTCCTTTGCATATCCTAGTTTTTCACTATTTTATCGTTCTGAAGAGAAAGGTAACAATCTGTCCTCTTGAGCAGATTGCATCCGGAGAAAATGTCATTTCCGACGTTCCCGATGTTATATTGTTTTTAACCGCCCGGCAAACTGCGGAAGCGTAATCCTTGTTTGCCGGTACGTCGGAGAACATCTGCTCCGCGCTCACATCCGGTGAGCCGACATTCTGCCAAAGATACATAACCGTTGCACTTCTTGTGCAAGGTGTATCGGTGTTGAATCTTGAACCGGTCACCATACTTTCTTCAATCGCCCATACTGCCGCATTATAATAATCGGATGTAGATACATCGTAGAAACTGTTTTTATCCGACACTTTCGGAGAACCGGAAGCACGCCAAAGGAAGGTCAAAATCTGCGCACGTGTACAAGTTTCGTCAGGTGAAAATGTACTTTCCGTAGTACCTGCCGCAACCTTATTTGCCGCTGCCCAATTTACGGCTTTTGCATAATATGCATCCGCTCCCACATCGGCAAATCCCGCATCCTTATAGCTGTCTTTTGTTTCGGCTGTCGGGATTTTTTCTTCCTACGGATACCCCGGAACTATCTTTAATATCGCCTGATTAATCGTTACTGTTTCCTCAACGGAATTTGATGTAACCTTTCTTCGTTGCATTTCGTGCATTTAGTTAAGCTTGCGGAACGGTTTCTCAGCTGCGTTTCCCGGAATGTCCCCTGTCTCATTTCCACCATACCCGCATGATGCTACTGTGATTTATTGTCTCCGGACTTATCGGGCTGTTCTTTTCATAGTCCCATTCCTTAGGCAAATACTCCTTCCCCTCTTTTATGCAATAGCTTTTTAAATCTATCACATTGCCTCCCTTAATGTATCCCGCATTTAGTACCACCATAATTATACACCGTACATTGATGTACGATGCAAGAACTTTTTTAAATCTCTCGGATTTTTGTATTTTTTATGCAATTCGTGTCGTTATAACGTCATTTCGTCACGTTTTTATTGAAATTTCAAAAAATATAAATTATAATATGCCCATAAATTTCCAGGCAAGGTGGTGTCATTTGCAAAAAGAAAAATATCTTTCTTTCCTATCAAAAAGAAAAAAAGATTATCGTCGACATTGACTCAATTCTTTAAGCAATCTGCGACGGCGGCAGGATGAAAATATACACAGCGGGAGGTGAGATACACGAAACACGAATGACAATGTGCGAGCTTAAGAAGTTGTTGGGCAATGAATTTATAAAACTCAAGCGGAATACTATTGTAAGAGCTTCAGCGATAGAAACGGTCGCAGACAGCGTGACCTTGAAAAACGGCGATATGCTGAAATTTGCGGCAAGACAAAACAAAGGATAATTGGCGAGGTGCTGAAAAAAACGGCAAATACGAATTGCTTTTGTCCCCTTCAGAGCCTTGCGGTACAGTAGCGTTTAAAGTTGCAAAGCTAACCAACGGTGTTGTGGCAAGTGAACGTGATTATTGCGGCAATGCTGCGGGGAACAATATAGAAATTAATGTCAGCGGAGGGGGAGAAATATTAATCGTTTTCAATCCGTCGATACGTGAAATTACCGTATCCGGCAATAATGTCACAATGAAAAACGAGCTTCAAATAGATTCAATTCGGCCAGTCGGCGGTGGTAACGGAAACTATTTGAACGGTGCAAACCGAGATCCTGCAGATAATGCGAATTTAATGACGGAAACTTCAACTGGCATTTATGAAATTACATATACCGGCATCTCCGCTGCTTCCGATTATGAATTTAAGCTTGCAGCTAACGGAAATTGGATAGATTGTTTGGGCGGCAGTATTGATTCCGAATACGCTGTCTATAACGGCAATAATATTATTTTTGATGTAAAACAAGATATTTATACGGTCAAAATAGTTTTTGACTTTACAAATTTTGATTATTCGACAAGAACAGGAGCGATTTACAAATCATATGCAAACAACGTGCACATCAACGATTCTCAATCGACAGAAAAAGCAGCGAAAAAAAACATCACGTTGGGTGTAGATACCATTAAAGGCGTACAGGCGAGCAATGTCTATTTCGGTAATTATCAGCAATCAAGTTTGGGCAATACCGAGCCGACAGAGGGCATAGAGGGCATTGATTGGATACAAAGCACAACTGCTACAAAAAAAACGGTCAGGGAGCATGTTATAAGAAAGATTCCATCAACTGGCGTGTGCTTGACTTTGCAGACGGAAAAGCATTTTTGCTGTCTGACAAAAACCTTGATGCAGTTCGTTATCACGAGGGCCACGAAGACGTAACTTGGGCAACAAGCACAATTCGCTCTTGACTTAACGGCTATGGTGCAAGCTCAAATACAGAAGGAGAAATAGATTATACAAGCGATAATTTTATCGGTTCTGCTTTTTCGGAAAATGAAAAAAACGCAATCGCTACAACCAAAGTAATCAACGTAACCTATGACGGAACAAGTGGAACACCCCCCAATCCCTATCATACAAGCATATCAGGCGGAATTGATACCGATGATAAAGTATTCTTGCTGTCTATTGCAGGGGCACAGAATACGAGCTATTTTGCGGACAATAACAGCAGAATAGCAGTCAACACCGCTTATGTTTGCGGTGGCGGTAAAAACGGTACAGACGGTATGTACAGTGTCAGCAAAGCCGACTTCCGGTGGCTTCGTTCCCCGGTGACGATGTTAAAATTGCCGCTACCGTCAATAAATACGGTAGCGTGAGTAAATACGGCTACTTTGTGGACGACAATAACAACGCCGCTCGTCCCGCTTTTAACTTAAATCTGTCATCTGTCCTCTTTACATCTGCCTCTTTGGGTGGAAAGAGCGTAGCTGTCGACAAATGCGGAAAATACAGAAAACGAATATATTTCCGCAATTATTGTAAATACCGACGTAGAAGTTACATATTACGGCAAACTTATAAAGGCTACAAGCCAAAGTGGATTTGCTACTCTTGATTTGACGGGTGTTACTCTTGCAAGCGCTGATAAGATTTATATTTTCAACGAACAGGCAAACGGTGATTATAAAACAGATTTTGCAAGTGAATTGAACGAGATAGCAATAGAAACAAAAATAATATTGACAAGTGACAAAGTATCCGCTTATCTTGCCGGTAACAGTGCAACATTGATTGTGGCAATCTATAAAGATAAAGCAGTAAAAGATGTGAAAACAATTCCGGTTACATCGCAGATATACGAAAAAACGTTTGCGGAAATCGGACTTAATACAATCGATGCCGACAGTATGAAGGCATTTTTGTGGACGGATCAGGACGACATAATTTCCTTGTGCGAGGAACAGGAAGTTATATTAAACCAAGGCGTGTCTTAGATGTAATTTAAAATTTAAGATAGTTTCAAAGAGTAATCGTAAAAACGGTTACTTTTTATGCAAAACACATAAGTGGAGAGCTGAGTACGCATATCCTTACAATTTATTCATCGACAAAGCCCCGGTGAATCCGCGCGACTATCGCGCGATTTTCGTTATACAAAAACATAAGCACCCCAAAGACATCATTCAAAGCATTGGCTCCAGCTATATCTAAGGGTGCTTTACACCTTTTCATATTCTGTTTATGTATGAATTATCGTCCGTTTACCGCCTTATCCACCTGTATCATAATTGCACATTCCATGCGCTTTTTGAAAAGCTCACAGCCGTATTCGTATATACCATTGATATCTCCCGTTGCATGATACGCGTTTGCGGCACAGCCTCCCGAACAATAGAGTTTTGCCCAGCAGTTTTCACATTCGGGGCGTGAATAAACGTTGCATTTTCCAAATTTTGAGCGAAGCTCGGTATTGGTCACACCGTCCCAAACATTTCCCATCAGATACTTTTCATCTCCCACAAACTGGTGGCATGGGTACAAATCCCCCCACGGCGTTACTGCAAGATATTCCGTTCCCGAGCCGCATCCGGAAATTCTTTTATAAATACACGGGCCGTTGGCAAGGTCTATCATGTAATGATAAAAATTAAAGCCTCTTCCCTCTTTTTCGCGCTTAATCATTTCATCCGCCAAAATCTCATATTGCCTAAAAAGCTCAGGCAAATCCGCCTCAGTAAGCGCATACGGGTCGGACGGAGCACATACAACCGGCTCCATGCTCAGCTCTGAAAATCCCAAATCAGCCATATGGAAAATATCGTTTGTAAAATCCACATTGTTATGCGTATAAGTTCCGCGCATGTAGTAGCTCTTGTCTCCGCGCTTTTTCACAAACTCTTGAAACTTAGGCAGAATTTTGTCATAGCTTCCGTTCCCCGTATAATCGCGGCGAAGTCTGTCATGTACCTCTTTTCGCCCATCAAGGCTCAGTACCACATTGTTCATTTCCTTGTTGCAAAATTTCGTAACCTCATCATCCAGAAGCATTCCGTTTGTTGTAAGCGTAAAGCGGAATTTCTTTTTGTGGCTTTTCTCCAGCTCTCTTCCGTATCCTACAAGCTGTTTCACAACCTCCCAGTTCATAAGCGGTTCTCCTCCGAAAAAGTCCACCTCAAGATTGGTTCTGTCCCCGGAATTTTCCACCAAAAAGTCCAGCGCCCGCTTTCCGGTTTCAAAGCTCATCAACGCCTTGTCACCCTGATATTTTCCCTGCCCGGCAAAGCAATAACTGCAATTTAAGTTACAAATATGCGCAACATGCAGACAGAGTGCTTTTACAACATTATTTTTTTTCTTCAGCATATCCGCCTTATCCGCATATGAATCCTCCGCAAAAAGCTGTTTTGACTCACAAAGTGCTTCTATCTCGCCCATACATGCCGCAACATCAGACTCGGAGATTCCGTATTTTTCCGTTATATGGGCAACAATTTCCTTTTTTCTTGCGGTTTCGTACATTCCTATGATATCATACGCAACCTCGTCCACCACATGTACAGAGCCGCTCATTACATCTATTACTATGTTATATCCGTTTTGTTTATATTGATGTATCATATCTCTTTCCTTAATTTAGCATAAAATAAATCTGCCGACTGAAATTCAGCCGGCAAGCCCGATAATTTATCTGTTTTCACATGGCTGATTTGCCACTCCGCAGGATGTTTTGCATGCCGATTGACATGATGTCTGACATTCGCCGCAACCACCCTCACAGCTTGTTAGGTTTCTTGTTGCCAAGGTTACAATTCTCTTTGTATTCTCACATGGCTGATTTGCCACTCCGCAGGATGTCTTGCATGCCGATTGACATGATGTCTGACATTCGCCGCAACCGCCTTCACAGCTTGTTAGGTTTCTTGTATTAAGTGTCTGAATTCTGTTCATAAGAAATACTCCTTTTCATAATATCCGATACATATATTATATAGTGTTTTTTACCTATTGTCAAGTAAAATATGCTATTTATCCAAAAGTCACCCTGACATTCTCATCCGATACTTTGCAGCTTATTTTTCCGCAGTCAATTTCAACGTCGGCATAGCATTTATCGGCAATCTCCGCACCTACAATGTATATGCGCTGTTTTTTTAACTCCGGTGTAAGTTTCGGGCATATTGTAAGCTCGGATTTTTCCGCATCAAAGCTCATTCCGAACAGAACCTCTATAATCAATTCAAGATACTGCGATGCTGACCACGCATATCTTTGCACGCCGTGTCCGCTACCGTCAAACGGATTTATAAATTCACTTAGATTTCCGTTAAATGCTTTAATTGTTTTGATTGCCAGTTCAGCGGCAAGTTCATTTTCCCCCGAATCAACAAGTCCGCGTATAACCATTTCATTTATCAATGTCCATACACTCCCGCTCCAGCTTGCATTTCCCTTGTATTCTCCTGTTGTAACGGTAAAGCACCTGTCCGTCTTGGCGGCAGATGTAAGAGGAATCGAATCCCAGTCGAAATACCTGTCATCTGTAAGTTTTTCAATAAGGAGCTTTCTTTTACGGCTATCGGCAATACAAAGCCTCAGTGGGCAAAAAGTTGTTGCTGTCAAACGAGGTATTCTTTCTCTGTTTTTTATGTCATACGGAAAGTATACCCCCGCTTCTTCATCCCACAAATATTTATTTATACTTTTCTTTAAGGCATCCTTTCTGTTCCTCATTATTTCTGCTTCATTTTCTTTTTCTAGTCTCTCCGCCAAAAGCTGAGTATAGTGACATCCCACATATACTTCAGTGTTGGTGTCTACCGGCGCGTATTCACCGCTCACTCCCAAATACGGGATAAAAGTTTCTTCAAAAACCGCTGTTATTAATCCGGTATCCTTGTCCATACGCCGATTAAACCACCAATCAACATATTTTTTCATCATACTATATGTATTTTCAAGCAACCGTAAGTCCTGAGAAGCATTTACAATGTGATATGCAACATCAAAAAGCTTGGGCAGCGAAGAAACATCTTCCCTTTGCATTGGCATGTCTCCGTTTGCAACTTTTTCAGGAAGAATATCTTCTCCATACAAGCATATTCTTCCATCTGACCTCTGCGATTCGCAAAAATTTTTAATTGATGTTTCCGCAAATTCGCGTTCAAACCACTTATATCCGCAAAGCGCAAGTGATGAATCCAATTGCCACCATTGTTTGCCATAAGCTCCGCCCGGCGAAAAATACGGATAGTTAAACCCAAATTCTTCCGCATTCTCTCTCCTACATTCCAAAAGGCAGTCAAGCGCATATTCTATATCACTTTGACTTGCAACATCCAAATAAATTTCCATAAATACTTCCTCCCAAAATTCGCTTCGCAATTTTTAGTGTTCCGCCACTCATCAGCTTATTTAATAACCAATATCCTATTCTCCGCAAAGCACGGTGTTCCCATGAGCCTTACGCCGCATTTTTTATATGCCGCTAAGATTTCAACCATCTCCTCGGTTATTTTCTCTCCGGGAATTATAATCGGAATCCCGGGAGGATATGCCCAAAGATATTGTCCGCATATTCGCCCGTATGCGTTCTCGATGCTTTCATAGCTGCACTCATGTCCCACGACTTCATACGCCGGCATTACCGCCTCCGGCTTACTTTGATAAAAATCATACTCACATTCTGCCGTTTCCGTTTCCATGTCCAGCTTTAAAAGGCATTTTGTAAAATACTCCGTCACGGCATCGGTATCCCCCATGCCCGTCATTGCAACGGTATATCCGCCGGATGTCATTTCACATTCTATCCCCAGCCTTGAAAATCCCTCGGTTATCTTTCTGCCCGAAACTCCGTACATTACAAGCTTGCTTTTATCAAAGTCATAAAATCTGCCGTCCGAATTGTTCAAAAGCCTTATGTTGCAAAGCTTTTCCGCTTCTTTATAAATAAAATCAATACGCCGCCGCCAATTTTCAAACAGTGCACTTCCCTTTTCTTGCAAAAGCCGCATACAACTGTCCGCGGAAGCCATAAGCAGATATGACGGACTACTTGTTTCGAACACTGCGAGCTTATCCGCAATACGTTCAAAGCTCACTCTCTCCCCCGAAACATATATTACCGCCGTCTGCGTCAGTGACGGCAAAGTTTTGTGCAAGCTTTCAACCGAAATATCCGCACCGCATGAAATTGCATCCCCGGGAAATCCTCCGCCAAAGCCAAAATGCGCACCATGCGCCGCATCCACCAAAACCGGAACACCCACACCATGCGCGGCGCGGCATACCCCCTCAATATCGCTTACCACACCCTCATATGTCGGTGAGGTCACTATAACCAAAGCGGTATCGGGATTGTCTTTGAGCTTTTTTTCAACATCCTCCGTGGATATATTTGAACACATACCGATAGCGGTATCGATTCCGGGATTTACAAACACCGTATCCGCGCGGCACAGCTCCAGCGCATTATACACCGACTTATGGCAATTTCTCGCCGCAATAACTTTTTTTCCGTAAGCAACCGCATATACAGCCGCCAAAATCCCGCAGGTGGATCCGTTTACGGAATAAAACGCCCTATCTGCGCCTCTCATTCTCGCCGCACGTTCCATCGATTGAAACAAAATCCCCTCTGCCATATGGAGGTTATCAAATCCGTCAATCTCCGTAATATCACAATCTGCCGCCAATTTTTTCAGGTACGGAGCAAGCGCTGTATTCCTTTTGTGCCCCGGCATATGCATGGGGATTTTTTTGTTTTTTTCAAGAAGTTCAAGCAGTGATTCCATATCCTCTCCTTTTCAGCTTAGGTTAAATTTGAAAAATATTCAATAAATAAACATCGCATCACCGAAGCTGAAAAACCTATATTTTTCCTTAACCGCCTCATTATACGCTCTGAGCACATTTTCCCTGCCGGCAAGAGCACTAACCAACATAATCAAGGTCGATTCCGGCAAATGAAAGTTTGTTATGAGCGCATCAATTACGTTAAAGCTTTTTCCCGGGTATATAAATATATCCGTCCAGCCGGTTTGCTCTTTAAGCACGGGCGAAATCATCCCAACCGTCTCCAGCGTTCTTGTTGCGGTTGTGCCAACCGCAATCACTCGTCCGCCGTTTCTTTTCGTTTCATTAACCAGTTCTGCCGTCTCCTGCGGCAAAATGTAAAATTCTGAATGCATTTTATGGTCGGTAATCTCATCAGTCTTAACCGGTCTGAATGTTCCCAGCCCCACATGCAAAGTTACGTAGCCTATACTTACGCCCTTTTTTTCTATTTTTTCCATAAGCTCGCGAGTGAAATGCAAGCCTGCCGTAGGCGCCGCCGCCGAACCCGCACACTTCGCGTAAACCGTCTGATAACGTTCCTTATCATCAAGCTTTTTTGTTATATAATGGGGCAGAGGCATTTCTCCCAATCGCTCCAAAACCTCTTCAAACACGCCGTCATAAAAGAATTTGACAATGCGGTTTCCGTCATTTACAACCTCCAAAACCTCAGCTTTCAGTTCTCCGTTTCCGAATACAAAACGCGCACCCGGCTTTGCCTTTCTTCCCGGCTTCAATATTACTTCCCATTCATCCAGCTTGTGCTTATGCAAAAGCAGAAATTCTATATGTCCGCCGGTTCCCTCCTTTTCGCCGTAAAGACGCGCCGGAATAACACGTGTATCGTTGAGTATGAGGCAATCCCCCGGGTTTAATAAGTCCACAATATCATAAAAATGCTTATGTTCGAGCTCACCCGTATGCTTGTTAAGGCACATCAGCCTTGAACTTTGACGGTCCGAAAGCGGCTCCTGTGCAATCAGCTCCTCCGGGAGCTCATAGTAAAAATCCTGTCTTTTCATTGATCTTCCTCTGTATTCCTTCATTTTAATTCTTCGGAAGCTTTACCTTCTTCCATATCGTCATAATTCCCTCGGTAACTCCGGCGGCAAGCTTGTTTTGATAGCTGTCCGAAGTCATGAGTTCAAGCTCATCCGGGTTATTTACAAATCCGATTTCCACTAACGATGACGGCATTAAACACTTTCTGTTTACCAGCAAATCTCCCGTTTTAACACCCCGCGATTTTGCGGCGGTAAAGTCTATAAGCGAATCCAACAACGAATTCGAAAGCTGTTTACTTGTAACGCCCAGAGTATTATCGTTATTGCTTTCGCTATAATACACCTCAATTCCCTTTGCCCCGGTAACACTCGCTGTGGTGGAATTTACGTGTATGCTTACAAATATAACCGCTCCCTTGCTGTTTGCAAGCTCGGGTCTTGAATCAAGAGTAGGATATGTATCACCCGTTCTTGTCATGACTACATTGACACCGTTTGCCTCCAGATTATTTTTCACTTTTGTTGCAACCGAAAGAGCAATATCCTTTTCATTGCATTTTTTACCCGTTCCCGGCTTCATTGTTGCCAAAATCGGTTCGGTGCTTTCAAGTGCGGCATAATATTCCTGTTTTTCCTCATCCGTCATCAGATATCCGATAGCACCGGGGTCGCTTCCTCCGTGTCCCGCATCGATTACAACAAGCTTTTTATCGCTGTATTTTATCTGCGGAGCCGTAGGCGATTGTGTCGGCGCAGGTGTTGCCGTCTCTGATGGTGATTGTGATGGTGTCGCCGACGGTGATACCGGCTGTGAAACATTTCCGTTCTCATCTGCAGTAACCTTAATCACAACAGATTTTTTATCCTCCGAAAGCGCCGCATTGTATTTTTTCATATTCTCGGTATCCAGCGCAATTCTTGCGGCTTCCTCATGCTGTCCGAACCGTACAGACTTTACCGCTCCCAAATTTACCTCGGTTTTATTTGCCGTAGTGTAGGACACGCCATAAACATCCACATACAATACCCCTGATGATGTAACCGCGGCATTTGAAATTTTTTCAATTTTTTCACTTGCCGAAACGGTCACCGTAACCACTCCGCTCTCCTCTTTATATTCCAGCTTATTAAGCTTATTTGAAAAACTCGGCGCGGCGGTCGGATTCGGCGATGGACGTACAGACACCGACGGGTCGGTAATCGAAATAACTCCTTTCTCTCCGTCAAAGCCCACATCAAGTCCCACGTTTTCCGAGATAAATCTTACAGGTACCATAGTTTTTGCGTTTTCTCCCCATTTTGCGATAAGACGAGGCACTGCACCGTCCGGAATCGTTTTATTCTTTCCGTTCACTCTTGCGGTTTCCGATCCTATCCTAAGGCGTACCGATGTGCTTACGTAGGTTATCGAGGTTGATTTATCGTATGTATCGTAATCAACCTTAGCACCCAATGCCTCAAAAACCTCACGCACCGGTACCAGTGCTCTGTCATTAAAAACAATGGGTTCAAGTGGCAAATCGGTCAATAATTTTCCATTGACCTTAAGGTCATACACCGCTCCGGTATAATTATGAATACCGCCGTCATATTCCAATATAAGAGACTCTGCAAAGGCTGTGTTCACAAAGAAACTGCACAACAAAAGAAGCGTTACCGCTATTTTTTTCATTCTATATTTCCTCCCTTTTACTCGGGAACGGGCATATTAAAATGCTCATATCCCGATTGTGTCACAATCCTTCCCCTCGGTGTGCGCGAAATGTACCCCAATTGCATAAGATACGGCTCATACACGTCTTCAATGGTATTTGCTTCCTCCCCTATGGTTGCCGCGAGAGTTTCAAGACCTACCGGCCCTCCCCTGAAATTTTTAATCATGGTCATTATCATCTTATTGTCAATCATATCAAGTCCCTTATCGTCTATTTCCATTTTAAGAAGAGACTCGGATGCGATTTCTCTTGTGATTTTTCCGTCAAATTTAACCTGTGCAAAATCGCGCACGCGCTTTAACAATCGATTTGAAATTCTCGGCGTACCGCGCGAACGGCTTGCTATTTCTTCCGCACCTCCGTCGTCTATCTCAACGCCCAAAAGACTTGCCGAGCGTTTGACAATTCTTTTCAACTCATCCGTCGAATACAGCTCCAGCCTTGCAATTACGCCGAAGCGGTCTCTTAAAGGTGCGGTCAAAAGTCCCGCCCTGGTTGTAGCGCCGATTAATGTGAATTTCGGCAAATCAAGACGAATTGACTTTGCCGACGGACCTTTTCCTATAATAATGTCCAGTGCGTAATCCTCCATAGCCGGATACAAAATTTCCTCCACCGTTCTTGACATTCTGTGTATTTCATCAATAAACAAAATGTCATTGTGGGAAAGATTGGTTAAAATAGCCGCCAAATCCCCCGCCTTTTCTATGGCAGGTCCGCTGGTTATGCGGATATTAACGCCCATTTCGTTCGAAATAATCCCCGCAAGCGTTGTTTTTCCAAGTCCCGGAGGTCCGTACAAAAGAACGTGGTCTAGCGGTTCCCGCCTTTCCTTTGCGGCATTGATATAAATACTCAGATTATCCTTAACCTTTTCCTGTCCCACGTAGTCCTCCAGACGACGCGGGCGCAGACCTACCTCAATATCCGCATCCTCATCTAAAAAATCTCCGGTTACTATTCTCTCATTATCATCAAAAATCATATTCTATCATCCTTACCAACCGCTACATAAGCTTTATCAAAGCCTGCTTAACAATTTCTTCCGTGGGCAATGTCAAATCAACCTTTGCAACCGCCTTCTGCGCCTCCTGCCGAGAATAACCCAGCACAACAAGTGCACTCACCGCCTCATCCCCGCTGTCATCCACATCAATGTCGGTTCCCGAAATCTCCTTCGGAACAATATCGGTGTTTTTAAGCTTGTCCTTCAGTTCCAAAATAACTCGCTGTGCCATTTTTGCACCCACACCCGCCGCCTTGGTTAATGTCTTTGCATCATTTGTCATAACAGCAAGCACAAGTTGCTCCGGCGATACAACCGAAAGAATTGCAAGCGCCGCTTTCGGACCCACTCCCGACACCGACAGCAATTGCTGAAAAAGCGACAGTTCTTCCTTTGAAGCAAAGCCGTAAATATCAAATATATCCTCTCTTACATGTAAATGAGTATAAAAAACCGCACTGCTTCCGACTTGAACCTTATCCGCCGAATTACGTGAGGTGTAAATTTTATACCCCGCACCGCAGTTATCCAAAACAACAAAATTGTCCTGTTTTAAAGCGATTTCTCCCTTTAAATAATAAAACATTATGTTTCCCTTTCTTTACATATCAAATATAACCCCATTTTACAGATTACACTTCATTATATCATATTTTGACAAAAATCGCATTTACGTTTACGTTACAAGTATGTAACGGATTTTACAGCCGATTTTCTCCGAAAGTGTCATTTATTTTTGAGGAATGTGCATGGCATATCGCCACAGCCAGAGCATCCGCCGCATCATCCGGCTTAGGTATGGCATTTAAGTTGAGAAGCATTTTCACCATCTGCTGTATCTGCCCCTTTTCCGCACGTCCGTAGCCTGTCACTGCCTGTTTTATCTGAAGCGGTGTGTATTCATATATTGGAATATCAAGGCTTGCCGCCTCCGCCACCATTACACCGCGTGCCTGTGCAACGGCAATTGCCGTCTTTGCATTGTTGTTAAAAAACAGCTCTTCTATCGCCACAGCATCCGGTTTATATTTATGCAGATATTCCTGAATTTCATCTTTTATTTTTTTTAGCCGCAAGCTTGTTATCATCGATGCGTGTGTGGTTATGGCATTATACTCAATCGGGCGAAACTTATTTCCCTTGTATTCCAGCACTCCGATGCCTACAATTGCATATCCGGGATCTATACCTAAAATAATCACAAAAAAGACCTCCTGTTTTTGTATAGTTTTATTACATTTTACTATTGCATAATTATAAATTAAAATGTATAATAATACTTAAGTTGTATTTGATACTATTTTATAACAAAATCGGAGGAATTTCAATATGTCTAAAGAAAAAGTTGTTCTCGCATATTCGGGAGGACTTGATACATCAATCATCATCCCGTGGCTTAAGGAAAATTATGATTACGAAGTAATCGCCGTTTGCGGTGACGTAGGTCAGGGAAAGGAAACCGACGGTCTTGAAGAGCGTGCAAAAAAAGCAGGCGCTTCCAAGCTTTATATAGCTGACTTAAAGGCGGAATACGTAAAGGATTACATTTGGCCGGTTGTTAAATCCGGAGCAGAATATGAGGGTAAATATCTTTTGGGTACATCTCATGCCCGCCCGATTATTGCGAAAAAGTTGGTTGAAATTGCAGAAAAAGAAGGCGCTACCGCAATCTGCCACGGCTGTACCGGTAAGGGCAATGACCAGGTTCGTTTTGAGCTTACAATCAAGGCGCTCAATCCTAATCTTAAAGTAATTGCACCATGGCGTATCTGGGATATTAAATCTCGCGAGGATGCTGTTGATTACGCAAACGCACATGGTATTGAAATACCGGTTACCAAAAAAGAGCTTTATTCACGTGACCGCAACGTATGGCACATAAGCCATGAGGGCATGGATCTTGAGGATCCGGCAAACGAACCTCAGCTTGACAGCCTTTTGAAGCTCGGTGTTTCACCCGAAAAGGCTCCCGAGGATGCAAAATACATCACTCTCAGCTTTGAAAAAGGTGAAGCGGTTGCACTTGACGGTAAGAAAATGGAACCCCTTGCTTTGCTTGAAGAACTCAACAAAATCGGCGGAGCATATGGCGTAGGTATCGCCGATATCGTGGAAGACCGCCTTGTCGGCATGAAGTCGCGCGGTGTTTACGAAACTCCCGGCGGAACAATTTTGTATGCTGCAATCAAGGAGCTTGAATATCTCTGTCTCGACCGTGATACTCAGAGTTTTAAACGTCAATCCGCAGTTAAATTTGCAGAGCTTGTTTATGACGGAAAGTGGTTTACACCTCTCCGCGAAGCTATGAGCGCAATGTTTGACGTTATGGATGAAACAGTTACGGGTGAAGTAAGACTTAAGCTTTATAAAGGTAATATTTACCCGGCAGGTGCTAAGAGTCCTTATTCGTTGTATAATGAAGATATCGCTTCTTTCGGAGATTCTCACGAATTGTATTCTCACAAGGACAGCGAAGGCTTCATCAATCTTTACGGCTTACCGCTCAAGGTTCGCGCTATGATGATGGCTAAAAACGGCGAAAACAAATACAAGAAATAATATGTAAAAATGTATTGTGACTTCCGGATTTTTATGTTATAATAAATCCGGAAGTTTTAATTTTCACAAAAGGAGAAAAAATCAATGGCTAAATTATGGGGCGGTCGGTTTCAGAAGAATACCGACGCAAAGGTGGATGATTTTAACTCATCCATTCGATTTGATAAAAGAATGTACAAACAAGATATAAAGGGCAGTATCGCACATGCAAAAATGCTGGACAAGCAGGGGATAATATCTCATGAGGACTCAGAAAAAATCGTTGCCGGACTTCATGATATCCTTTCCGATATTGAGGCGGGCAAGGTGGAATTTTTAATCGATGCGGAAGATATACATATGAATATCGAAAAGCTTTTAACCGACAAGATAGGTGATGCAGGAAAGAGACTCCATACGGGCAGAAGCCGTAATGACCAGGTTGCGCTTGATATACGCATGTACTTAAATGACGAAACGGATGAAATTGCCGAAATGCTTAAAGAATTAATGGCTTCGCTTGTTTCGCTTGCGAAGGAACATACCGAAACAATAATGCCGGGATATACTCACCTGCAAAAGGCTCAGCCGGTTACCTTCGCGCACCACTTAATGGCATATTTTGAAATGGCAAAGCGCGATTTTGACCGTCTTTTGGATTGCAAGCGCCGAATTAACATCATGCCCTTGGGTTCAGGGGCTCTTGCCGGCACCACATATCCGTTAGACCGTGAATTTGTTGCCACAGAGCTCGGTTTTTCCGGTGTTACGCAAAACTCTTTGGACGGTGTTTCGGACCGTGATTTCGTGATTGAGCTTGCAAGCTGTCTTTCCATTATAATGATGCACTTATCGCGTTTTTGTGAGGAGCTTATACTGTGGTCAAGTCACGAATTTTCTTTCGTTGAAATGGATGATGCTTATTCTACCGGTTCCTCAATAATGCCGCAGAAAAAAAATCCCGATGTTGCGGAGCTGATTCGCGGCAAAACGGGACGTGTTTACGGTCACTTAATGGGACTTTTGACAACAATGAAAGGAATCCCGCTTGCGTATAACAAGGATATGCAGGAGGATAAAGAACCCATCTTCGATTCCATTGATACGGTTAAACTCTGCCTCCCGGTTTTCTGTGATATGATTAACACAATGAAGGTAAACCGCGACAATATGCTTCGCGGCGCAAAAGGCGGCTTTACCAACGCAACAGACGTTGCCGATTATCTTGTAAAGAAGGGGATGCCTTTCCGTGATGCCCACGCCGTTGTCGGCAAACTTGTTTTCTATTCAATAAGCAAGGATAGATCTCTTGATGAACTTTCTCTTGAAGAATTCAAGGAATTTTCCGACATTATCGCTGATGATATTTATACGGCAATAAGCATGGAAACCTGCGTAAATGGCAGAACCGTTATCGGCGGCCCGGCGAAAGCTACCGTTTTAAATGCAATAAAGGATGCCGAAAAACATCTTGAAGGTTTGAAATAATTTACAAAGGGGACACAAAATGTTTTGTGTCCCCCTTTTTTGTTTGTTTATTTTAACATATTTATTTTCTCTTTTTTTGTAAAACTTCCGCTACATGTTCTCCTCGGCATATCTTACCGTCTCCATTGCATCCCTTGCATACTTATCTGCACCAATCTTATCCGCATATTCCTTTGTCAGCACCGCTCCGCCCACAACTGTTTTGCACCATGGTGCTTCTTTCTTTATGAGTTTGATTGTTTCCTCCATGGCAGGAACCGTGGTTGTCATCAGCGCACTCAGCCCGGCAATCGGCGCATGACGCCGAACAACTTCATTTACCACATCCGCGGGAGGTACATCCTTGCCCAAATCCACAACATCAAATCCGTAATTTTCGAGCAACAGTTTTACGATATTCTTTCCGATATCGTGGATATCTCCATGAACGGTTGCAAGAACAAAAACGCCTCTTCCGCCGTTTTTTCCGTCCCCGTCCGACATAAAGTTCTTTATTTCTTCAAAGGCCCCTTTTGCCGCCTCGGCGCTCATCAAAAGCTGTGGAAGATATACCGTTTTCTTTTCAAATCCCTCTCCGACACAGTTGAGCGCCGGAATAATTTCCTTTTGAACAATATCCAGCGGTTTCTCGGTTTTGAGCAATTCGCACGTGATTTCCGCCGCTCTTTCTCTAAAACCTTTCATAATTGCCTTTTGAAGTTTTGAAGCACTATCATTCGAATTATTATCTGTCCCCACAACTCCTCGCAGAGCTACACTTGTCACCGCAAATTTCTCCGTTGCCTTTATATAATCCGCACAATTTTCATCAATTCCCTTTAGCGCTCTGTAGGAATAATACGTTTTCATCATATCCTGCGAATAAGGATTCATAATCGCCGCTGACAATCCGTTTTCCAGCGCCAGCGCGAAAAATGTTCCGTTTACCGCATCGCGATTCGGCAGACCGAAAGAAACGTTTGATACCCCGAGCGATGTATGACAGCCGAGATTCTCCTTAATCTCCTTAAGCGCCGAAAGTGTTGCCCCCGCCGCGGAATTATCCGCACTTATGGTCATAGCTAAGGTATCAAAAATTATATCTTTTTTATCAATGCCGTATTCCGCCGCAGTTTTCAATATTTTTTCCGCAACCTTAACTCTGCCCTCCGATGTTTCGGGTATTCCGTCCTCATCAAGGGTCAATGCAACGACCAATCCGCCGTACTTCTTCACCAGTGGGAAAACCGCTTCCATGCTTTCTTTTTTCCCGTTTACGGAATTTATCATGGCTTTGCCGTTATATCGCCTGAGCGCCGCTTCCATAGCATCGATATTCGACGTATCTATTTGAAGCGGCAAATCGATAACCGCCTGAAGTTCACATACCGCATTTTTCAGCATGATAACTTCATCTATATCCGGAAATCCTACATTCACATCCAGAACCTGTACACCCGCATCCTGCTGATTTACCCCCTCCGAAAGAATATAGTCTATGTCGTTTTCCAGAAGCGCCTGCTTAAAGCGCTTCTTTCCGGTAGGGTTTATTCTCTCACCTATAAGTATCGGCGAATTTCCGAACTCAACCGCATGCGTATATGACGAAATTATCGTGCTGTTTTTATTTTTAACTTTTTTCGGTACAATATCCGCGGTAGCCTTATAAACAGCTTCGATATATTTTGGTGTAGTTCCGCAGCAACCACCCACAACGCGAAGTCCTTTTTCCACAAGCTCTTTTATGCATGCCGCAAATTCTTCCGCCTCCACATCAAAAACGGTTTTCCCATTTACCGATTTCGGAAGTCCCGCATTAGGCTTTAAAACCACAGGCACCGAAGCATATTCCAAAAGTTCCTCACATACCCCAACAAGCTGTTTCGGACCCAGCGAACAATTTGCGCCTATCACATCCGCGCCCATTCCCTCAAGCATAACAGCCATTGCCGCCGGAGAAGCACCTGTCATGAGCTTTCCGTCATCACCGTAGGCATTTGAAACGATTACCGGCAAACTGCTGTTTTCCTTTGCCGCCAAAAGCGCCGCTTTTGTTTCATAGCTGTCATTCATTGTTTCTATTATAATCAGCTCCGCGCCGTATTTAACACCAAGCTGAACGGTTTTCGCAAAAACTGCAACCGCATCCTCAAAATCAAGGTCTCCGAGGGGCTTTAACAGCTTTCCGGACGGGCCTATATCAAGAGCGATAAATTTTTCCTGTTCGGATTTGCAGTTTTCTCTTGCTCTTTTTGCGTTGGCAACAGCCGCCCTTATTATCTCCTCCAGCTCTTCTTGATCGAATTTGAGCAAATTTGCACCAAATGTATTTGTGCATACCACATTACTGCCTGCCTCAAAATATTCTCTGTGAATTTTCTCGATTGTTTCCGCATGGCTCAAATTCCACCTTTCGGGGTATTCTCCCGGCTTTAGTCCTGCCGATTGAAGCAGAGTTCCCATTCCGCCGTCAAGATATACCGTGTTGTTCTTTAAAAATTCCAAAAAAGTCATGCTGAAACACCCCTGTACAAACAATTTATTTTGTCGCAAAATGCGCACTTATTGATATTTTTTCCCTCTTCCGAGGAAGAAATCCCCGCAAACGCCGTCACCGATTTCGAGGGTGACATAAGCAAGCTGTCATTTAGTGAAACACCGATTTTCCGCGGACAATCAAGGATACCGAAAATATCCCGTTGCACCGAAAGCGGTAAATCCCCATATCCGGGTGAAAACCGTGGTGCAAGAACCGCTCCCTCCTCCTTTGCCGCCTCCGCACAGAAAACATCACACAGAGCCTCTATTCTCTCTGCGCCGATTGCCTGAAATATCAATGCTCTTGACGGTGAAATTCTGCTGTAGCGCGAAATCAATCTGTCAATTGTCACACCTACCGTTGCGGCAAAAACAATTACGCTTTTGCAATTCTTTAAATTATCCGCCAAGTTTTTTGACCTTGTGCAAAACAGTTCAAAATCGCATATGTCATCATTAATATTAATCGGAAGCTTCCGTCTGCACACCTTGTAGGTAAGCTTTCCCCTTACCTCATCGATACAGGAGCGTATCAAATCAAGCGTGGCACCGTCATCCTTTTCGCAACCGGAATATCTCATGATTTCCCTTTCGCAAAAGGGTGGCTCACTGTATGTTTTTATTTCCGTAACACCGCTCATTTGCCCAATATATCCGATAAGTTACTTTGAATTTTTTCCGCAACATCCGGCTTGTTCATGGAATAGACATGAACATTTGTGATTCCGTTTGCGTACAAGTCAATTATTTGATCCGTTGCATAAACAATGCCCGCTTGCTTCATTGCATCCGGGTCGCTTCCGAATTTATCAACGAGACTTTTGAATCTCTGTGGCATAAACGAGCCGGAAAGCTTAATTGCTCTTTCTACCTGATTTGCATTGGTTATCGGCATAATTCCCGGAATTACCGGCACTGTAATCCCCGCCTCACGTATTTTGTATAAGAAGCTGTATAAGAGATTATTGTCAAAAAACATCTGCGTTGTAAGAAAATCACAACCCGCATCCACCTTTTCTTTAAGCCGCTTTATATCTTCACTGCTGCAATCGCTTTCGGGATGGATTTCCGGATAGCAAGCGCCGCCTATGCACAAATCCACTCCGCTTTCCTTTATTTCGTTTATCAAATCCACGGCGTAGCGGTAATCCCAACCGCTTCTGTCCGCTCCCTCAAGTTCTTCAGGAATATCGCCGCGCAGTGCCATTATATTTTCTATCCCGCTTTCGGTTATCTCCGCTATTTTTCTGCGAACCGTCTCCTTTGTAGAGGACACACAGGTAAGGTGCGCCAATGTCGGAACGCTGTATCTCTCCTTTATGTTTTTGGCAATATCAAGAGTATATTTGCTTGTTCCTCCGCCGGCACCGTAAGTAACGCTCATAAACGCCGGTTTAAGCTTCGCTATTTCCTCAGTTGCCGTTTTTACGCTTTCAAATCCGGTTTCGGTTTTCGGCGGAAATACCTCAAAGGACAGCGACAATGTATTTTTTGTAACTATATCGATAATTTTCATGTTTTTGCTCCGTAATTATGTATTTGCACATAGAAAACTCTTCGGCTCGCACCATCCGTCCGATTTTCGATATGCCGTATTTTTTGTTTTATTTTTCCTTTTTATATCTCTTCCCCTTAAATAAAACAGTGAAGCCAAACTTCGGCAGTGCCATCATTCTGCCTATTCTCCATGGTTCCTTTATCAAGCGGTACATCCACTCAAGACCGAGGTTACACCACACATCAGGCGCTCTTTCAACCATCCCCGCAAATACGTCAAGGCTTCCGCCTATTCCCATCATAACATGGCAGGAGAGCTTATGCATATTTTTACTTATCCATTTCTCCTGTGTCGGCGCACCCAGGCAAACGAACACCAAATCTGCGCCGCTCGCATTGATGTCGTCTATGATACCATCAGTCTCCTCCGGCGAAAAATAACCGTTACGTCTGCCGACGATATTGAGAAGCGGATATTTTTCCTTAATCTTTCCCTCCGCAAGCTCCGCCACGCCCGGCTTTCCTCCGAACAGATAAAGTCTGTGACCGCTTTCCGCAATTTTGTCCAAAACACCGCATGCAACATCATATCCCGCAACGCGCTCCTTAAGCGGATTCTTCAAAATTTTTGATGCATACACAACACCTATTCCGTCAGCTGTCAGCAAATCTGCGCAATTAAGCATATCGCAGAATTCCTCATCCTTATAACCCATAAGAATTATTTCCGAATTCGGAGTGAACACCGCATGATTTCCCGGTGCATCCAGCATATGCATAACCGCATCCACTGCCTCGGTATTCGTCACCTTATCGACATTTACGCCGAGTATATTGATTTTTTCCATTAAATCCTCCGTTTCTCCGCATGTTCTGCGGTATGGCAAAGAAATTATAATTTCTTAAAACATAGATATTTGTGTATCCTCTGTGCGTAGGAATGAACCCGCCGCCGGGATATTCTTTCCATGATAATGTTTTATGTTTTCAAGTCCGCTTTCCTCAGCGCGGCATGTACGAACCAATTCAGCTCCTTTTTTTGTTATCTTCATAACCTGGACGCCCTGGGTTGATTTTGTGGATTTAAGCGGGATTACAGACGTATCAACCGCCAAAACCTTGTTATTGTCCGCAAAAGACACGATTTCCGTATCCTCTAAAAGCCACATTATACTCCGTATCTCGGCTTTATCGGAATATGCACCCACCAGCTTTCTCCTGTTGGATTTTGTTTGGTAATTGCTAAGCTCCACCTTTGCCATTTTTCCGTTTGCAAATGCAAAAAGCATATAACCGGAATAATCCCCCGCAAGAAGCGTATAAATTATCTTTTCTCCCTCGGAAAGTCCCAAAACCGTCGGCAAGTACTCGCCTAAACTACTCACCTTTGAATCGGGTATATCAAACGCATGCGCCTTATATACAGTACACTTGTCGGTAAAGAAGATAAGCTCGCTCTTATTTGTTGCCTCTATCGTCTGCACTACCTCATCATTTTCCTTAAGCTTATGTTCCGAAGTTGTTGAGCGCAGTGAGACTGCAGAAACTTTTTTCGCATATCCCTCACGCGTTATGAAAAGGGTCAACGGGTAGTCATCAATAAAGTTTTCCTCACGATATTCCTCAACCTCTCCGCTTTCCACAAGACGTGTCTTTCTGTCTTGACCGTACTTTTTGGAAATAGCCGCAAGCTGTTTTGCAATGAGATTCTTAACTTCCTTATCACTTGACAGGATGCGGTTAAGCTCATCGATTTCCTCAATAAGCTTTTCAATTTCCGCGGTACGCGACAGGATATATTCCTTATTTAAATTTCTAAGCTTGATTTCCGCAATATATTCTGCCTGGTCCTTTTCTATATCAAATCCGGACATAAGGTTTGGAACAACGTCTTCCTCTCGCTCGGTATGCCGTATAATGGAAATCGCTTTGTCTATATCCAGCAATATCTTTTTTAGACCGGTTAAAAGGTGCAAGCGCTCGGATTTTTTATCAATATCGAATTTCAAGGAATTTTTTATACATCCGCTGCGGAATTTAACCCACTCCTCAATAATTCTTCCCACTCCCAAAACCATAGGAACGTTATCTATCAAAAGATTGAAGTTGCACGCAAAACTGTCCTCCAGCGGGGTAAGCTTATACAACTTCAGCATAAGCGCCTCCGGATCGGTGCCGCGCTTTAAGTCAAAGGTCAACTTAAAACCGTCAAGTCCGGTCTCGTCACGCGCATCGGAAATCTCCTTCAGCTTGTTTGCCTTTACCAAATCCATTACCTTTGACAAAATTGCTTCAATTGTTGTTGTGTACGGAATTTCCTTTATTTCAATGCAGTTATTCGCTTTATCATATTCGTATACGGCGCGCATTTTAAAGCTTCCGCGCCCCGTTTGATAAATCTCCCTCATTTGCTCCTTATCGTATAACAGTTCCGCGCCCATTGAAAAATCGGGTGCAGGCATGTATTCAAGCAAATCGCAATCTGGATTTTTCATATAAGCAATGGTTGCGTTACATACTTCACGCAGATTAAAAGAACAAATATTGCTTGCCATACCTACCGCGATACCCTGATTGGGATTTACCAAAATATTTGGGAATGCAACCGGAAGCAGTGTCGGTTCCTTTAGCTCTCCGTCGTAATTATCGACGAATTTAACCGTATTTTTGTTAATATCTCCGAAAAGCTCCTGACAAATCGGGTCAAGGCGCACTTCTGTATAACGTGATGCGGCATACGCCATATCTCGCGAATACTGCTTTCCGAAGTTTCCCTGTGATTCCACAAGCGGGTGCAAAAGTGCCTCATTTCCGCGCGTCAGTCGTACCATTGTTTCATAAATGGCACTGTCTCCGTGAGGATTGAGCTTCATTGTTTGTCCCACAACGTTCGCCGATTTTGTCAACTTTCCGCCTAAAAGTCCCATTTTGTACATGGTGTAAAGCAGTTTTCTGTGCGCCGGCTTAAGCCCGTCTATCTCAGGAATTGCACGCGATACAATTACGCTCATTGCATACGGCATGTAATTTTTTTCAAGAGTATCGGTTATCAGTTCCTCCGCTATCGGTGCGGGGATATAGGTTTCTTCAACTGTTTTCTTTTTTCTTGCCATCTTCCGCACCTCCTCAGCTTATATCCAGCATTTCCATATACAAATGCCCGTTCTGCGCGATGTGTTCTTTTCTTTCCGACAGATTGTCGCCCAAAAGAATATCAAATACATGTGCTGTTCTCTCAGCATTTTCGGGAGTAATTTTAATAAGGCGTCTCGTTGCCGGATGCATGGTGGTAAGGCTCATCATTTCAGGCTGATTTTCACCCAGACCCTTGCTTCGTTTAATGTCGTAATCACCCTTTTCAAGACCGTCTCCCGCAAGCTTTCTGATTATCTCTTCCTTTTCACCGTCGGTGTAAGCGAAAAGCTTTTCACCCTTTCGCTTTGTTTTCTCAATTGTTATTTCATACAGCGGTGACTCTGCGATAAAGACCTTTCCCAACTCAATCAGACTCGGTATCAGACGATAAATCATCGTCAGCACCAATGTGCGTATCTGGAATCCGTCCACATCCGCATCGGTGCAGATAATCACCTTATCCCACCTTAAATTATCGATGTTGAATTCTTCTATGCCCTTTATATGCTTTGATTTGATTTCTATTCCACAACCTAAAACTTTCAGCAAATCAAGTATGACATCACTCTTAAAAATTTTGGCATAATCCGCCTTTAAGCAATTCAAAATTTTTCCGCGTATCGGCATAATCGCCTGGAATGTTGCATCTCGTGCAAGCTTACATGAACCGAGCGCAGAATCACCCTCCACTATATAAACCTCACGCTTTGAAACATCCTTGCTCCTGCAGTCGACAAATTTCTCCACGCGATTTGTAATATCCATCGTTCCGGTAAGCTTCTTTTTGGTGTCAATTCTCACCTTTTCTGCATTTTCGCGGCTTCGCTTATTTACCAATACCTGATTGGATATCTTTTCCGCATCATTGCGGTTTTCAATAAAGTAAACCTCCAACTGGTGACGCAGAAATTCCGTCATTGCCTCTTGTATAAACTTATTGTTTATGGCTTTTTTGGTCTGGTTTTCATAACTCGTTTGAGTAGAAAACGAATTTATAACCAGCGCAAGGCAATCCGCCACGTCGGCAAAGGTTATCTTTGCTTCCGTCTTGTTGTATTTTCCGTTTTGCTTTAAATATTGGTCAATAGCGTACACGAAGGCATTTTTAACTGCCTTATCCGGCGAGCCGCCATGTTCAAGCCAGCTTGAGTTATGGTAATATTCAAGCATATTGACAGATGTCGAAAAGCAAAAAGCTATCTGCATTTTAACGCGATATTCCGGCTTGTCGGCGCGGTCTCGACCCGTCCTTTCGGCATCCCAAACTTCGGTTTGGGTAAAGCCCTTTTCCCCCACCGCATCATTCAAATAATCAACAATTCCGTTTTCGTAGTAATATTCAAAAAGCTCCGTACCTTCATCTGTCTCATTGTACAAGACAAATCTTATTCCGGCGTTTGTCATCGCCTGCTTTTTAAGAGTATCCTTATAAAACTCAATCGGTATATTTATATCGGTAAAAACATCCCTGTCCGGTTTCCACTTAATTGATGTTCCGGTTTTGTTTGCGGAAATCGGTGCCTGTGAAAGACCGCCGACATTTTCACCCTTTTCAAAGTGCAAGGTATATTTGTTTTTGTCCCGCACGACCTCAACATCCATGTATTCCGAGGAATATTGCGTTGCGCATGCACCCAATCCGTTCAATCCCAGGCTGTACTCATACATTCCGCCGTCGTTATTGTTGTACTTACCTCCGGCGTAAAGCTCACAGAAAACCAGCTCCCAGTTATATCTTTCTTCCTTTTCGTTGTAATCCACCGGGATACCGCGTCCGCTGTCACGCACCTCTATACTTCCGTCCGCAAAGCGTGTGATTTCAATAAGGTTGCCGTATCCCTCCCTTGCCTCGTCAATGGAATTGGACAAGATTTCAAAAAACGAATGTTGGCACCCCTCAAGTCCGTCGGAACCGAATATAACGGCCGGGCGCTTTCTTACTCTGTCCGCACCCTTTAGGCTGGTTATGCTCTGATTACCGTATTCTTCCTTTTTCTTTGGCATAATCATTTCCTTTCTGTTTCAATACATAATTCATCTCTTTATTATACAATGTTTCCGAGATTTTGTCAAATTCGCATTATTGGTATTGTAATTAAAATGAAATTGTGATAAAATATTATTGTGATAAAGTTTCACGCGGTATTATTTTGCCGCGAGACAGAGAGGATTATAACATGAACATTGCATATATTTATCTTCAGCTTTACAGATTGTTTGATAACAGCACACCCCTTAAAGTCGATTGCGGTAAGCTCTGCGGCGGAGCGTGCTGCACAGGTGACGATGCCGGTATGTACCTTTTTCCCGGAGAAGAGAACGTATTTCGGCTTTTAAATCCCGATTGGGCAACAATCGAAAAATCGGATTTCAAATATACCTATCGCGGCAAGGAGAAAAATGTACCGATACTTTTTTGCAACGGCAAATGCGACCGCTATCAACGTCCGCTTGCATGCCGTATTTTCCCGCTCACGCCCTATGTGACAAAAAGCGGAAAGCTTGAAATTATTACCGACCCGCGCGCAAAATCCGTCTGCCCGCTCTCATGGGAGCTGTCCACCGATAATCTCGACTACCGTTTTATCAAGAACGTTAAGAAATCATTCGTCCTTTTAATGAAAAACGACGAGATACGTGAATATATGACGAGCTACTCGGAATATATTGATGAATACAGTAAGTTTTTTGATTAATAATGAAAGAATGGATAAAATGAAAAATCTAAAAAAATCATTTAAAATTACCTTTTCGGTTCTTCTTGCCGCGGCTGTTATAATTATTTTGTTCTGCTTGCTTTTTCCTACCAAAAATATTGCAAGCGGAGTTTCCGTATGCGGAACAAACCTCGGCGGCATGAGCGAGAAAGAAGCGGTAATTGCACTTTCCGAAACTTTCGTTGCGGGTGACGACGAAAGTTTTACCCTCTATACGCGTGGCGGAGAGTCGGTCTCATTTTCAGGTTCCGAAATATCGCTTATCCGTGATGCCGAAAAAACCGCACATCGTGCATTTCTTATCGGCAAAAGCGGCAATTTCATCAAAGACATCGCGACCGTCGCTTCACTGCATATTAAGCCTTGCGATTTCGGCTACACATGCTCATTTGATGAAAATAAACTGTATGAAATCATATATAATCTCGGCGTGCGCGCAAACGGTGAACAAAAAAAATATGATTTGGAATATGACAGTGAATATGTAACCGTAAAAAAGGGCGGCGCGGGGCAGAGCAGTGACCTTACGCAAGCTCTTGCCGAATTTTCCTTTGCTGCAGGCAGAAAATGCACAAATATATTTGTCCCCCTTGAAAAATCCGCGCCAAAATCCGCGGATGTTAAATCGCTCTATGACGAAATATATATTACACCTGTTGATGCCTCTTACCGCATTATTTCGGGCAGTATAGAGTTTCTTCCCGAAACAATCGGCAGACAGATTGATGCGATTGAGGCGGGAACTCAAATTGAAAAGCTCCAAAACGGCGAGCCGATACGCTTAAAACTTGTTTGGCTGAAGCCTGAAGTTACGCTCAGCGAGCTTCAAAACCGACTCTTTAACCATAAGCTGTCGCAGTATTCCACATCATACCCCGCATCTAACAAGAGCCGGCGTACCAATGTTGAGCTTGCGGCATCAAAAATTAACGGGATAATTCTCGCACCGGGCGAAAGTTTTTCCTTTAACGAACGCGTTGGCGCACGTACTAAATCGGCGGGATACCTTGAAGCTCCCGTATTTGTCAATGGCGAGTCGGTACAGGGAACCGGCGGAGGAGTTTGCCAGGTAAGCAGTACACTGTATTCAGCGGTTTTGTATGCGGACCTTAAAGTAATCGAACGCCACAATCATTCTATAAGCGTCACCTATGTTCCTAAAGGGCAGGACGCCACCGTTTCATACGGAACTCTCGACTTTAAATTTGAAAACAATACCGAACAGCCGATAAAAATTTCTGCCTCATCCGGCGGCGGTAAGCTTACAATTTCCATTTACGGAACAAAGCCGTCGGTTGAAAAAACGGTTAAGATAACCGGCGACGTTACAAGCACCAAGGAACCTACCATTGAAGAGATTTTCGACACCACACTCGCTACGGGAACAAAGAAAGTGCTTTCCGCCGGAAAAACGGGGTACACCGTGGAAACAACCAGAATCGTTATCGAAAACGGCAAGGAGGTAAAACGGGAAAAAATGAACAGGAGCACCTACAAAATGGTTCCTACAAAGGTAGCTGTCGGAACAAAGATTCCCGCACCGCTTCCGACTCTTGCTCCCACTCCGCAACCAAATGAAACAAGTGTACCAAGTGAGCCTCCCGTGTTTCCCTCAGAAGAAACAATCGAAACAAATTATTAAAATCACAGCCGAACTGACCGGAAACGGTCAGTTTACTGCTGTTTAGGAGCGTGATTGACATTATACTTATAATCGCTGAAAAACCCAGTCTTGCGCGAAATATCGCCTCGGCAATCGGTAAAATGAAAAATGGCGATGGTTTTCTCTACGACAATAAATACATTGTGACCTGGGCGTTCGGTCACCTTTTTTCCCTTGCGGATATTGAATATTATAATCCCAATCCCGACGGCAGATGGACAATAAAAAACATCCCATGCTTTCCGGAAAAATTTAAGTTTCAATTGAAAAAGGGAAAGGATAAAACTGTAGACCCAGGCGTGCAAAGGCAGTTCGAAATTATAAAATCTCTCGCACTGCGTGAGGATGTGGACACCATAGTAAATGCAGGCGACTCAGACCGCGAGGGTGAGATCATCGTCCGCATATGTATCGGAAAAACCGGTGTAAGCGGAAAAAATCTCAAACGTCTTTGGCTTCCCGACCAAACGCCTCAAACTATAAACAGCGCGTTGCATGAAATGAAAGACGAAACGGAATATCAAAACCTTGCCAATGAGGGGCTTGCCAGAACTTATATCGACTGGCTTTACGGCGTAAACCTCACCCGGTACGCCACTCTTAAAACCGGTACTCTTCTCAGGGTAGGACGTGTTATAGTGCCGATAGTAAAAGCAATTTACGACCGTGACATGAAAATACGGCACTTTACTCCCGAAAAATATTACACAATTTCAAGCAGTGCGGAAACAAAAGACGAGGAAATCGAGCTTTTAAGTAAAGAGAAATTTTCCGCAAGAGAGCTTAACAAGGCTAATGCACTTTGCGATGCATACAATTCCGAAAAAGCTGTTGTTACCTCCAAAAAACGAAAAAAAGATACCGTAAATCCGGGCAAGCTGTATTCCCTTACCAAACTGCAAAATGTTCTCGGAAAAAAATACAAAATGCCGATGGAGGAAAGTCTTAAAATTCTTCAAGGACTTTATGAAAAGGGATATGTCACCTATCCCAGAACCAATTCGGAATACCTTGCCACAGCCGAGCAGGATAAAATCAAAAAGATAATCGCCGAGGTTTCAAAACTCGGTTATCCCGTGGAATTCAAATTCAAAAAAAACATATTTGACGACTCAAAAATTGAATCACATTCCGCGCTTACGCCTACCTATAAGCTTCCAAAAAAGGACAGCCTTTCGGAGGATGAGTACAAGGTTTATTCTACGATTATCCGCCGTTTTGCCGCAGTTTTTTGCAGTGAGGATTGCGTTGCCGAGAAAAACGAAATCAAAATAAAAGTTGGAGAGTTTGAAGAATTTACCTTAAAGGGCACCGTTATTTTGGAAAAAGGCTGGACTAAATATGACGACTACACAAAAAAGGACAAGATTCTCCCTCCCCTTGAAATCGGAGATGATGTTAATATATGTTTTAAGCCGTGCGAAAAAGAAACCAATCCTCCCAAGCATTATACAATCGAAACCCTCAACAATTATCTGAAAAACCCTTTTAAAGAGGATAAGCAAAATCTCGAAACAGAGAGCGACGAAGAGGAATATCGAGCAATTTTCGAAGGTCTTGAGCTCGGAACCGAGGCAACTCGCACCGGCATTATCGACAATGCGTTAAAAAGTAATTACATACAGCTAAAAAAAGATGTTTATACAATTTTGCCGGACGGTGAATTTCTCATAGAATCTCTTGCAAGAATGGGAATAAGCATGGATAAATACAAAACCTCCGAGCTGGGACAGGCATTAAAAAAGGTTTTTCGCGGAGAAATTGAAATTAAAGACAGTGTTACCCTTGCACAAAAAGAAATTTTCGCCGTATTTGACAAGCCGCAGGTAAAGCCCGAGCTTGACACCGATGACGGATTTATCGGCGATGCCGTAGGTAACTGTCCCCTTTGTGGAAATCCTGTTGTGCGCACCCGCTACGGTTATGCCTGCAGTGGATATCGGGACGGCTGTAAATTCTCGGTAAACAATGTGATTTGCGGGCGAACAATTTCTCTTTCAAATATGAAGCAGCTTTTAAAAACCGGCAGAACCTCTAAAATAGAGGGCTTTATCTCAAAACGAACAGGCAAAAGTTTTTCGGCATATCTTAAGCTTGAAAACGGAAAAGCGGTATTTGATTTTTAAAAATCAAATACCGCTTCTAATAACATTTTATTACACCAGTTCAAGAATAGCCATCGGTGCAGCATCGCCGCGACGCGGACCTGTCTGCATGATTCTTGTATATCCACCGTTTCTGTCAGCATATTTAGGAGCAATTTCTTCGAAAACCTTTGTTACAACGTCTTCTTTTGTTATAAACTCCAAAGCCTGACGGCGAGAGTGCAATGTGTTTGTCTTACCGAGAGTAATCATCTTTTCAGCCAAACTCTGAGCTTCTTTAGCTCTTGTTAATGTTGTTTCAACTCTTCCGTTCTCCAGAAAGCTTGTTACCAAGTTTCTTAGGAGCGCCATTCTCTGGTCGGTAGGAAGATTTAACTTTCTTGTACCCATTAACAATTCCTCCTTTTCTTCAGGGAAAATCAGTCTTCTTCTTCTTTTAACGCAAGACCCAAAGCGTGCAACTTATACTTGACTTCATCAAGCGACTTTCTTCCGAGGTTTCTGACCTTCATCATTTCCTCTTCCGACTTGTTTGCCAAATCCTCAACAGTGTTGATTCCGGCACGCTTCAAGCAGTTGTATGAACGAACAGACAAATCCAAGTCCTCAATAGTCATTTCAAGAACCTTTTCTTTCTTGCTTTCCTCTTTTTCCTTAACGATTTCAGTGTTCTTAGCTTCCTCTGAAAGGTCAACAAAGAGCATCAAGAGGTCGTTCATAATCTTAGCAGCTAAGCTAACAGCCTCATCGGGCTTTGTTGTGCCGTTGGTAGTAACCTCAACAGTGAGCTTTTCTCTGTCGGTATTGCTTCCAACGCGCGTATTTTCAACAGTATAATTTACCTTGTTTACCGGAGTAAAGATTGAGTCTACCGGAATAACACCAACCGGCGGCTGGAGCATCTGCTTATTTTTGTCAGCAGAAATATATCCGCGTCCCTTTGCAATGGTAATTTCCATATACAACCTTGCATCCTCATTCAAGGTTGCAATGTGTAAATCCGGGTTGAAGATTTCAACGTCAGGATCAGCCTTGATATCTGCCGCTGTAATCTCGCATGCCCCGTTTGCTTCGATAAATACTGTCTTAGGTGAGTCAGAATGTAATTTGACTGCAAGCTTTTTGATGTTAAGAATAATCTCTGTAACATCCTCCTTAACACCCGGTACTGTTGAAAACTCATGCTGTACTCCGTCAATTTTAACGGAAGTTGCCGCAGCACCCGGAAGCGATGACAGCAATATTCTGCGCAGTGAGTTACCGATTGTGGTGGCATAGCCGCGCTCCAAAGGTGTTACTTCAAATACACCATGATTGCCTGTCAGTGCTTTACATTCTATACTGGGTTTTTCCATTTCTATCATCGTATCGAACCCTCCTTCACATATTCATGTAACTTATCCACTTACCGAGGGTAAAAACATTTATTACTTAGAATACAACTCGACGATCAAGTGTTCCTCAACCTCGTAATCGATATCTTCACGAGTAGGAAGTGCAATAACCTTTCCTGCCTGAGTATTCTTGTCCATGTCCAACCACTTTGGTACAGCTCTTGAAGCGTTTGCTTCAGCTATATCCTTCATTCTCTGTGAAGCTTTGCTCTTCTCGCGAAGTGCAACTGTGTCGCCTGTCTTTACGATATATGACGGAATATCCACCTTCTTACCGTTTACCAAAATGTGTCCGTGGTTTACGATTTGTCTTGCTTCTCTTCTTGTGTTTGCAAGTCCCAATCTAAAAACTACGTTATCAAGTCTTGTTTCAAGAATTGATAAAAGTTCTTCACCTGTAATACCGTGCTTTTTGGTAGCCATTACATAGTATTTTCTGAACTGCTTTTCCAAAACGCCGTATATAAACTTAACCTTCTGCTTTTCATTTAACTGCAAACCATATTCAGACTGTTTCTTTCTGCTCTTATTAGGGTTCTTGTTTGAAGATTTATGAACACCCATAACAGCAGGCTCAATTCCTAAAGTTCTGCATCTCTTCAGAACCGGTTGCATATTTCTAGCCATCTAAAATTCCTCCTTTTACTTTTAATTACAATAATTAATCAAACTCTTCTTCTCTTAGGCGGTCTGCAGCCGTTGTGAGGGATTGGAGTTACGTCCTTAATCATTGTAACTTCAAGACCTGCAGCCTGAAGCGCACGAATCGCAGCTTCACGTCCGGCACCCGGACCCTTAACGTAAACTTCAACAGTTTTGAGTCCGTGTTCCATAGCAGCCTTTGCAGCTGTCTCTGCAGCTGTCTGTGCAGCAAACGGAGTGCTTTTCTTTGAACCGCGGAAGCCTAAGCCGCCGGCTGAAGCCCATGAAAGAGCATTACCGTTTACATCAGTAATAGTAACTATTGTGTTGTTGAAAGTAGAGCGAATATGAGCAGCTCCTTTTTCGATATTTTTCTTCACGCGCTTAGCACGTGTGTTTCTTTTTGCTACCTTTGCCATTGCTTAGTACCTCCTTTACTTCTTTTTGTTAGCCATCGTTCTAGCCGGACCTTTTCTTGTCCTTGCGTTGTTCTTAGTGTTCTGACCTCTTACCGGCAAGCCTTTTCTGTGTCTTACACCTCTGTAACAACCGATTTCCATAAGCCTCTTGATGTCAAGAGATACCTGAGTCTTCAGTTCACCCTCAACAGTATAGTTAGAACTGATAGCTTCTCTTAATTTGTTTACTTCTTCTTCTGTTAAATCCTTAACTCTGGTGTCAGGGTTAATGTTATTTTCCTTTAACAGTTTCTGTGATGTCTTAAGACCGATACCGTAGATATAAGTCAAACCGATTTCAACTCTCTTTTCTCTTGGTAAGTCAACACCTGCTATTCTAGCCATTATTACACCTCCACTAATATAAATCTCACAATTTTAATATTACAAGCAGTCAAAGCTCGCACTTAACTGCGACAGCCGCTCTTTAGCTGCTGATAATAACATCAATAAGCGGAAAAATCCGCTCTTGTGATAACCAAACACATACATTTGATTTCATTTAAAAGGATGGTTCATAACCGGAACACCGGCTATAGTGAATCTTTAAATTGAAATCAGCCTTGCTTCTGTTTATGTTTCGGGTTCTCACAAATAACCATTATTTTGCCCTTACGTTTAATGATTTTACATTTTTCGCAAATAGGCTTTACTGATGGACGTACTTTCATTTTTACGTAACCTCCTTATTTCGGTATCCGAACTGTTTATTTCGATCTCCAAGTAATTCTTCCTCTGGTGAGGTCATACGGTGACATTTCAATTGTTACCTTATCCCCCGGGAGAATCTTGATAAAGTTCATTCGGAGCTTGCCTGAAATGTGAGCCAAAATCTGATGACCGTTTTCAAGCTCAACCTTAAACATAGCATTGGGCATGGTTTCAACAACCGTACCCTCTAATTCTAAAACATCTTCCTTTGCCAATGTTGCTACCCCCCAACAAAATATACAAAACCTGATTAGTTCTCTTTCAAAACCTTACGCAGAAACGAATCCGAAATGTTCTCAAAATCCGCTTCAAGAACCGTATTTGTTTTGTTAATGTGCTTCAGCTTCTTTTTTTTCGGGTTTAAAACCCGTCTTGTTTCTCCGTCTGCAAGATAGGCATATCCGTTTTCAACCTTTAAAACCGCAAACAAGTATCCCTTGTCACGTCCGGCTTTGGAATATACCAAGCTACCTTTTACGATTTCCATTGCACAGCCCTCTCTTACAGCGTCAAAATCTCACACTCACCCTTAGTTATAAGGATTGTGTTTTCGTAATGTGCCGACAAACTTCCGTCCTCTGTTTCATATGTCCAGTCATCATCCAGCACAACTACGCCGTATTCGCCTTCGTTTACCATCGGCTCTATCGCAAGTGTCATTCCCTGCGCAAGCCGCACTCCTCTGCCCTTATGTCCGAAATTCGGAACACTCGGGTCCTCGTGAAGCTTTTTTCCGATTCCGTGACCTACAAGGTCACGCACTACCGAATAGCCGTTTTTCTCGACGTATTCCTGAATAGCCGCAGAAACATCGCCAAGCTTTGCCCCGTGCGCGGCGTATTTAATTCCTTCAAAAAAGCTCTGTTTTGTAACATCTATGAGCCTTTGTGCCGCATCGGAAATTTCCCCGACCGCATAAGTTCTTGCAGCATCGCCATGGTAGCCGTTCTTGCAGGCTCCCATGTCGATACTGATTATGTCACCTTCTTTAAGCACAATGTCCTTCGACGGAATTCCGTGTACAACCCAACTGTTGGGTGAAGCGCAGATGCTTCCCGGAAATCCGTTGTAGTTCAGGAAAGATGGTGTCGCACCCTGCTTTTTGATGAAGTCATAAGCAATTTTATCAAGCTCCTTGGTCGAAACCCCGGGTCTGATATGCTGTTCGATTAATCTCAATGCATCGCCTGTAATTTTTCCTGCTACACGCATTTTTTCAATTTCAGACTTTGATTTTACAGTAATCATTGCTTCTCCTATTTCACCAATCCGAGTGCTTTGCTGACAGCAGAGTTCGTCTGTTCAACCGTTCCCGAGCTGTCCACCGTAACTACCTTGCCTTGGGATTCGTAGTATTCCTTTATCGGCTCTGTTTGTTCATGATAAACCTTCATACGATTTCTGATAGTCTCTTCATTGTCATCGGCGCGCTGGATAATCTCTCCGCCACATACACATTTACCGTTTGCCGGAACAGGCTTATTCTTAATATGATAGGGTGTTCCGCAAGCTTTACATTCTCTTCTTCCGGTAAGTCTTTCGATGATAACCTCATCATCTACCTCAAGTGACAGCACCTTGTCAATCTCCACGCCGGAAGCTGTCAGTGCTTCTGCCTGTGCGATTGTTCTTGGAAAACCGTCGAGAATAAATCCGTTTTTACAATCATCCTGTGATAATCTATCTTTAACAATACCAACAACAACATCGTCCGGTACAAGCTTTCCGTCATCAATATACTGTTTAGCCAGTTTACCAAGCTCTGTACCCTCTCTCATGGCAGCTCGTAACATTACACCTGTAGAAATAGTTTCAATTCCAAACTGTTTCGTCAATACCTCTGCCTGTGTTCCTTTTCCGGCTCCCGGAGGTCCAAGTAGTATAAGTTTCATCTGTTTGCCGCCTTTCTGTTATTATTCCAAAAATCCTTTATAGTTTCTCATAACCATTTGAGACTCAATCTGTCTTACGGATTCAAGCGCAACGCCCTCCATAATCAAGAGTGAAGTACCTCCCAGCTGCAAGCCCGGAATTCCGAATGCCGCACCGGCAACAACCGGCAAGATTGCGATAACACCGAGGAATATTGCACCTGTTAAGTTAAGTCTCGAAGCAACCTTTGATATATAGTCGCTTGTAGGTTTACCGGGTCTGTATCCCGGAATATATCCGCCCGACTTCTTCATGTTATTTGCCATTTCAATCGGATTAAACTGAATTGCCGAATAGAAATATGTGAAGAAGATTATGAGCAGGAAGTACAATACCGAGTAAACGATATCTGTCCAGCTCGGGCCGTATCCGGCTGTCAAGCAACCGAGAATTCTGAAGCCCAAGCCTGCTGTCGGGAGACTTCCGCCGCTTGCCAATCTTACGATTGTTGCAGGGAACGCCATAATGCTTGATGCAAATATTATCGGCATAACTCCGCCCATAACAACCTTAATCGGAATGTTTGTGCTCTGTCCGCCGTACATCTTTCTGCCGACAACTCTTTTTGCATACTGAACCGGAATTCGTCTTTCGGCAGTATCAAACAATACTACCAATACGATAGCCGCAACGGCAACCACCAATATGCAAGCTGCCAAAATCATATTTCCCAATGTTCTTACACCGCTTGCCAAGAGATTATTATAAACTGAAATAATTCCCGACGGTATACTTGAAACGATACCCGCAAAGATTATCAGGGAAACACCGTTTCCGATACCCTTTTCGGTAATCAGTTCGCCAAGCCATACGATGAATGCCGTACCTGCTGTAAATGTAAGAGTAATAACAAAGAATGTTAAAACGCCTTCATTTTGAATCGCGGTCATGCTGTTTTCAACACCGATATTATGAAGTGTTACATACAAACCGGCACCCTGAACGAATGCAAGAACGATACCCAAATATCTTGTGATTTTGTTTAGTTTCTTTCTTCCCTCAAGACCTTCCTTTGCCAATCTTTCAAGAGAAGGAATTGCAACAGCTAAAAGCTGTACAATAATTGATGCGTTGATGTACGGAGATACACCCAGCGCCATAACGGTTGCGTTTGAGAACGCTCCGCCTGTAAATACGTTAAACAGTGAGAAGAGGTCTGTGCCATTTCCCACAAACGCCTGCATCGCTTCTCTTGAGAGAAACGGTACAGGGATATGAGCGCCGAATCTGAACACAACCATCATTAAAAGTGTAAACCAAATTCTTTTTCTTAGGTCCGGAACTTTAAAAGCATTTCTAATTGTATTAAACATATTAGATCACCTCTGCCTTTCCACCGGCCTTTTCAATCTTTTCTTTTGCAGACGCAGTAAAGTGCGCCGCCTTTACGTTAAGGCTCTTTGTAAGCTCGCCTCTGCCAAGAATCTTAACACCGTCAAGAGTCTTGGAGATAACGCCGGCTTCCTTTAAAGTATCGGCAGTTACCTCAGTTCCGTTTTCGAATTTTTCCAAAACTTCAACATTAACAGTAACGTACTGCTTAGCAAATATATTTTTAAATCCTCTTTTCGGCAAACGTCTGTATAAAGGCATCTGTCCTCCTTCGAAACCCGGTCTTACGCCGCCGCCCGAACGAGCATTCTGACCCTTATGACCCTTTCCCGAAGTTTTACCTGTTCCGGAACCGATACCTCTGCCTACTCTCTTAACCGCAAACCTTGAACCTTCTGAAGGCTTAAGTTCATCCAATCTCATTTGCTACACCTCCTTCTTGTCAATTTACCTTTAGTTTTCTTCAACCTCTACCAGATGAGAAACTTTGTTTATCATACCTCTGATTTGAGGAGTATCATTGTGTTCTTTAACATCTCTGATTTTCTTTAGTCCCAAAGCCGCTACGGTTGCAATCTGATCCTTTTTGCAGCCTATTGTGCTTTTTACTAATTTAACCTTTAACATAACTCTGCCTCCTTAACCCACGATTTGGTCAACGTCCTTGCCGCGGAGCTTTGCAACAGCTTCAGCTTCCTTTAACCCGGCAAGACCGGCGATTGTAGCCTTAACAACATTTTTCTTGTTGTTTGAACGCAGACATTTTGTTCTGATATCTTTGATTCCGGCAAGCTCAACAACCGCTCTCACAGCGCCGCCGGCGATAACTCCGGTACCCTCTTTTGCAGGCTTCAAAAGCACTCTGCCTGCTCCGAATTCACCGATAGTATCGTGTGTGATTGTTGTACCGCGCAAAGGAACAGTAACCATATTCTTCTTAGCATCTTCAATACCCTTTCTGATAGCGTCCGGGATTTCGGTTGCTTTGCCTATTCCGCATCCTACATGACCGTTACCGTCACCGACAACCATCAATGCAGCGAAACGCATTGTTCTACCGCCCTTTACAGTCTTTGCAACACGGTTAATTTCAACCAACTTCTCCTGTAAATCGAGAGTTGATGCATCTATTCTTTCAGCCACAAGTTTTTCCTCCTTTATTAGAATTCCAAGCCGCCCTCTCTTGCACCTTCTGCAAGAGCCGCAACTCTACCGTGATAAATGTATCCGCCTCTGTCGAATACAACGGCCTTAATACCTTTTTCCAAAGCCTTTTTAGCTACGCTGTTTCCAACAGCCTTTGCCGCTTCAATGTTTCCGCCGTAGCCGTTAAAGTCTTTGTCCAGGCTTGAAGCACTAACCAAGGTGATCCCCTTTGTGTCATCGATTATCTGAGCATAAATGTGATTTAAGCTTCTGTAAACGTTCAGACGAGGTCTCTCCGCACTGCCGGAGATGTTCTTTCTGACTCTTTGATGACGTTTAAGTCTTGCAACATTACTATTTTTCTTGTTTATCATTTAAGAACACTCCTTCCTATTATTTCTTCTTAGCTCCCGCTTTGCCTTCTTTGCGTCTGATAACCTCATCAATATACTTAATACCCTTGCCCTTGTACGGTTCAGGCATTCTGTATTCTCTGATTTTAGCAGCAACCGCACCAACACGCTCCTTGTTTGCACCCTTAACCAGGATTTTGTTCGGAGCCGGAACTTCGATTGTGATGCCTTCTTCCGCTTCATACTCAACCGGATGTGAATATCCGAGACTCAGTACAAGCTTCTTGCCCTGCATCTGTGCTCTGTAACCAACACCGTTGATTTCAAGCTCTTTTGTGAAGCCCTGTGTAACACCTACAACCATGTTGTTCAAAAGTGTTCTTGTAAGACCATGCAGTGCCTTGTGCATCTTCTGCTCTGAAGGACGCTCAACGATTATCTCGCTACCTTCAGACTTAATTATCATATCGGGGTGAAGTTCTCTTGAAAGAGTTCCGTTAGGACCCTTTACGGTAACTTCATTTCCCGCACCTATTGTAACGGTTACGCCGCTCGGCACCGTAATAGGCATTTTACCGATTCTTGACATAATTTATCCTCCTTAAAAATTTACATATTCTGTGCTTTCAGGAAATAACACAAAACGTTTTGGTTACCAAACAAAAGCAAGAACTTCGCCGCCGATGTGCTGCTTGCGAGCCTCTTTGTCTGTCATAATACCCTTTGAAGTAGAGATTATTGCAATTCCGAGACCTTTCAAAACTCTCGGGAGCTCATCAGCCGGAGCATACATTCTAAGACCCGGCTTAGAAACTCTCTTAATACCGCTGATAACCTTTTCCTTGCCTGCGCCGTACTTAAGTGTTACTCTTATAACGCCCTGCTTTCCGTCCTCAATAATCTGATAGCCCTTGATGTAGCCTTCGTTATTCAGAATTTCTGCAATAGCCTTCTTCATATTTGATGCAGGAATGTCAACTGTTTCATGCTTTGCCGTGTTAGCATTTCTGATACGAGTCAGCATATCTGCGATTGGATCAGTTATTTGCATTATATTTACCTCCTTCCGAAATATATCGGGAATAGATTGTTTTACCTATACCGTAAGCTGTATTTGCCTCGGTTTACCAACTTGCCTTCTTAACGCCAGGAATTTGACCCTTGTAAGCCAATTCTCTGAAGCAGATACGGCATATACCGAATTTTCTCAGGTATGCATGAGGTCTGCCGCAGATTTTGCATCTTGAATAGCTTTGAGTTGAATGTTTAGGCTTTCTCTGTTGTTTAACAACCATAGATCTTTTTGCCATAATTCTTTTCCTCCTTATCAGCTGCGAACAAATGGAGCACCCATCAGGCTCAAAAGCTCGCGGGCTTCTTCATCGGTCTTTGCCGTTGTTACCATGATAATATCCATACCTCTGATCTTATCAATCTTATCGTAGTCGATTTCCGGGAAGATAAGCTGTTCTTTAATACCTAAAGAATAGTTACCTCTTCCGTCAAACGAATTAGGATTTATTCCCTTAAAGTCACGTACACGAGGTAGTGCTATACTGAATAATCTGTCTAAGAACTCATACATTTTTTCAGCTCTTAGAGTTACCTTACATCCAATGTTCATGCCTTCTCTCAGCTTGAAGTTAGCAACTGACTTTCTCGCTTTTGTGATAACCGGCTTCTGCCCTGTAATCAAAGCAAGATCGCCCATCGCAGCCTCGATAACCTTTGGATTTTCCTTAGCATCCGACATACCGATGTTGATTACAATTTTTTCAAGCTTCGGAATTTGCATTGTGCTCTTATAGCCGAACTTTGCCATAAGTGCAGGAGCAACTTCGCTCTTATATTTTTCTTGCATTCTTGACATTGTCTGTTTTGCCTCCTTCCGTATAATCAGTCATTAAATACTTCTTCACATTTCTTGCAGTATCTTACCTTTGAACCGTCCTCTAAAACCTTTACTCCGGTTCTTGCAGCTTTTCCGCATTTTGAGCAAACCCTCAAAACGTTTGAAGCGTCGATTGCGGCTTCCTTATGGATAATTCCGCTTTCCTGACCCTGCATTCTGGCTTTCTGGTGTTTCTTTACCATCGCAACGCCTTCAACAATTACCTTGCCTGTTTCCGGGTATGCTGTGATAATCTTGCCCTCTTTGCCCTTGTCTTTTCCGGAGATAACTTTTACGATATCACCGCGTTTTACATGCATTTTTTTCATCGTATTTACCTCCTACTTACAAAACTTCCGGAGCCAATGACAAAATCTTCATATAATCCTTATCACGAAGCTCTCTCGCAACAGGTCCGAATATACGAGTACCTCTCGGGTTCTTGTCATCCTTTACTATTACTGCTGCGTTTTCGTCAAATCTTATATAAGAACCGTCATTACGTCTTGTCTCTTTAACTGTTCTGACAACAACAGCCTTAACAACATCACCTTTTTTAACAACGCCGCCCGGTGTTGCCTTCTTAACAGAACAGATGATTTCATCGCCTACGGCTGCGTATCTCTTTTTAGAACCGCCTATAACACGAATACACATAACTTCTTTAGCGCCTGTGTTATCGGCAACCTTCAAGCGTGTTTGTTGCTGTATCATGTTCTTTCCTCCTTCCGGCTGACAGCTTGATTACTGTGCCTTCTCAACAATTTCAACCAATCTCCATCTCTTATCCTTTGACAGAGGTCTTGTTTCCATAACCTTAACCTTATCACCGATAGCACATGTGTTTTCTTCATCATGAGCTTTCAGCTTGTAGGTTCTCTTTACAACCTTACCATAAAGCGGATGCTTTACGCTTTCTTCTATAGCAACTACGATTGTTTTATCCATCTTGTCGCTGATAACTTTTCCGATTTTTGTTTTACGGTTATTTCTTTCCACTGCATGGTCCTCCTTCCATACAAATAAATGTATCCGACTCACACTTCATTATATTGCAGAATCCTCTAATTCTCTTTCATGAATGATGGTCTTTATACGAGCGATAGTCTTTTTAACCTCAGTAATCTTCTTAGGGTGATCGAGCTGATTGATTGCGTTCTGAAATCTCAGGTTGAACAGCTCTTGCTTACATTCTGCAAGTTTTGTCTGAAGTTCTTCACTTGCAAGTTCTCTAAGCTCAGTTACTTTCATTCTTATTCACCATCCTTCTCTTCACGTTTTACGAATTTGCACTTAATGGGAAGCTTGTGCATAGCAAGACGCAGAGCTTCTCTGGCAACCTCTTCCGAAACGCCGCCGATTTCAAACATAACTCTGCCCGGCTTAACAACTGCTACCCAGTATTCCGGAGAACCTTTACCTGAACCCATTCGAGTTTCGGCAGGCTTCTGTGTGATAG